>JAQWLZ010000013.1 GCA_029247025.1 Alphaproteobacteria bacterium
GGCCGTGTTGCAGATATTCATAATTTACTGAAAGATTCAAATTTACATATTGTTAAGGAATATTTTTATAGAGTGAATCATCAACTCTTAGCTATTGAAGGAGCTAGTATATCAGATATAGTAAACGTATGTAGTCATAACCAAGCCTTATCTCAATGTAGAAATTTTATAAATAATAATAACTTATCTCCTATTATAATGGGGGATACAGCGGGATCAGCTGCTTATATAGTAAAAAATAATGATATTAAATATGCTGCTATAGCATCAAGTTTGGCAGGAAATATTCATGGTTTAAAAATATTATCTTCTGATATACAAGATTCGAAAAATAATATTACTCGGTTTATAGTTCTTAGCGCAGAATCGAATGATCCAGAACCTGATGACGGATTAATTCTCACCAGTTGTATATTTACTCTTAGAAATATACCGTCATCTTTATATAAAGCATTAGGTGGTTTTGCTACAAATAGGGTCAATATACTAAAACTAGAGAGTTATATGATAGGAGAGAGTTTTACTTCTGCTCAATTTTATATAGATATTGAGGGACATCCTGCAAACCCTTCAGTGAAAATGGCCTTAGAAGAACTAGGTTTTTTTTCCAAAGAAGTAAGAATTCTCGGGGTGTATAAAGGAGATAAAAATAGAGAAAAAAAATAATATTTTATGCTAACCAGTCTTTTATTAATCTTCGCGCTATAGAAATCTTACCTGGCATTTTAAATTTAGAGTTTTCTGGGCTTGATTTTAAAAAATCTTTTGTATACCAAGAAGCATTTTCTAATTCTTGATAATTTACATTAAGCGATGTATCTAGAGCTTCGGCATGAAAACCTAACATTAATGAAGAAGGAAAAGGCCAAGCTTGTGAATATCTATATTGAATATTAGTTATTTTTACACCTGTTTCTTCGTATGTTTCTCTCTTAACTGCATGCTCAATTGTTTCACCATGTTCCACAAATCCAGCCAAAGTAGAATGCATTCCCTCTGGCCAAAATTTCTGTCTCCCTAATAAGCAGCTATCTTTATATGTAATTAACATTATTACAGCGGGATCTAATCTGGGGAAAACTTTATTTCTACATTTATTATTTAAACAAACTCTTGAATTACCTGAATCGTCACTTTTTGAGATAGATCCACAAATTCCGCAGTAAATATTTTTTTTATGCCAGTAGTTTATTCCTTGAGCAGTGGTAAGAAAAGTTAAGTCTGACTTATTAAGTAAAGGATTAAGAGTTCTTAGATCATAATAGGATTTAATATGTTCATCTGTATCATCTATATTTATTGAAAAATAAAAAGAACCTTTTAATACTCCAAGGAATATTAATGATTCATTGTTTAGCATTAAATCATATGCTTCCTTACCTGAGCACCATATTGCATAATAATTTGTTTCATTAATTTTTTTAACAGAAAATTTATTTTGCCATATTTTTGCTAATTTTATTTTATTTATATCAAAGTCTTTATGATCTAAAATATGCCCCTCTCTTAGATGAGAGGCCTTATCAACAGTATCATAATTCATAAATAAATTATTTTTCATTTAAAACCCATTAAATTAAATAATTATTTTATCTAAATATAGTAAGATAATCAATTTATCTAAATATATTTTAAGATCTGCTTGGAACTAATTAATAATTGTTTATAGTATATATGGGAGATCGTTATGGACGTGTCTTTTGTGAATTCGGTCAGGTCTGAAAAGAAGCAGCCGTAGCATTCTGTTCACGGGTTGTTTCGGTCTCCTTTCAATTATATACATAAGTTGAAAGATTTTATTTTGGATAATGGTCAAGAAAATATAGATAAAGTATCTGTAAAAGATGCTAATTCTGGTGAATATAGAGTATTAGCTCGAAGATATAGACCTAAAACTTTTGATAATTTAATAGGACAATCTGCTACTGTAAGAATTCTCAGCAATGCTTTTGATTTAAATAGAATAGCGCATGCTTTCTTGTTTACCGGTGTTAGAGGGGTAGGTAAAACTACTGCGGCTAGGATTGTTGCTAAAGGTTTAAATTGTTTAAAAAATAATCATCCTACTATTGCTCCTTGCGGTGTTTGCGAATCATGTATAGCTGCACAAAATGATAGACATGTAGATATTATAGAAATAGATGCTGCATCGCATACAGGTGTAGACGATATGAGAGAGCTTACAGAAGGTGTTAGATATAAACCATCTGTCGGTAGGTTTAGAATTTACATTATAGATGAAGTACATATGCTATCTAATCAGGCTTTTAATGCTTTACTTAAAACCTTAGAGGAACCACCTGATCACGCCAAATTTATATTTTGTACAACAGAGATTAGAAAAATACCTATTACTGTATTATCCAGATGTCAAAAGTATGACCTAAGAAGAGTTTCTACATCAGAAATAATTAGTCATTTAAAAATGATTTGTGAAAATGAAAAAGTCACAATCGATTCTGAATCTTTAAATTTACTTTCTAGATCAAGTGAGGGTAGCGTGAGAGATTCATTAAGTCTTTTAGACCAAGCAATAAGTATTGGTAAAAGTAATATTAAAGCTGAAGATGTTAAATCTATGTTAGGGCTTTCAGATAAATCTAAATTATGGGACTTATTTGACTCTCTTATGGAGGGTGATCCTATAAAAGTCATCAATTGCTTTGAAACTTTACTAAATGATGGCTCTGATCCATTTTTAATAATAGAAGAATTAATGCTTATTTGTCATAACGTAACAAGAGCTATTGCTGTGCCAAGTTTAGATATGTCACAAAGTATGTCTGAGTTTGAAGCAAATCGAGCAATTAATAGTGCTAAAAATTTGAATATTCCTTCTGTAAATAAGTGCTGGCAAATATTGTTGAAAGGACAAACAGAAATACAATCAACGTATTCTATAAAAGAGGCGACTGAAATGATTCTTTTAAGAGTAACGTATGCTGCAAACTTGCCTGATCTTACAGATTTGATTGAAAAATCAAACCTAATAAAAAAAAAACCTAAATTAACTAATCCTCTTGAAAATAATATTTTAAGTGAAAATGATAAAAATTCTAATATAGATGATTCTTATGATTTGAGTACTTTTGATAAACTATTAGAGTTTGTAAAAAACAATAAAGAATTATCATTATATACTATACTTATAGATCAAATAAGAATGGTTGAGTATAAGCCTTATAATTTAAAAGTTAGTTTTGTTAAGAAAGAATATAATGATTTTTTAAATACTATAAATAGAACTTTGTTAAAATTAACCAAGAAAAATTGGAAAATTGAAGTTTTAAAAGAAAAAAATAAAGCTAATTCAATTACAGAAAAGGCCGAAATTGAAGCAGAAAATAAAAAGAATAAACTTAAGGATAATATTATTGTAAAATCTATACTCAATGAATTTCCTGAGTCAGAGATTATTGAAGTGAAAAATTTAGAAGATAATGAAAAGGGATAGCTAAATGAAAAATATGCTAAATATGCTTAAACAAGCACAAGAAATGAAATCTAACTTTGCAAAGTTAAAACAAAATATTGAAAATACGTTTTTTTTTGGAGAGAGTTCTGATGGCTTTGTAAAAGTTAAAGTAAACGGTAAAGGATTATTAGTTGATTTATCAATTCTGTATGAGGATAATAAAAGTATGGCTCAGGTCCAGGAATCAGTGAAGTATGCGTATTCAGATGCTAAAAAAAAGTCAGATGAATTTTGTGAGTCTGAAATGAATAAAGCAACTGGAGGAATGTCTTTACCATTTGATATGAAATCATTTTTATAATATGGAATCAAAAGAAATAAAAAACTTGATAACATTAATGGCTAAAATACCTGGATTAGGCCCAAGGTCAGCTAGACGAAGTGTTTTAAATTTAATTAAGAATCCTGAAAAATTAATGTTACCTCTTGCTAAAGCTCTTATTCAAGTTTCTGAAAATATAAAACTATGTTCCATATGTGGTAATATAGACTCGGACCATATTTGTGGAATATGTAAGGATGATAAAAGAGATAAAAAAATTATTTGTGTTGTTGAAGACCTAACTGATTTATGGGCGTTAGAACGATCTAACACTTATAAAGGCTGTTATCATATTCTGGGAGGCGTATTAAGCGCTATAGATGGAATAAATCCGGAAGATTTGAGAATTAAAGAGTTAATTAATAATATTAAAGAGAATGATGTTGAAGAAGTTATTTTAGCTACCTCTGCTACGTTGGCTGGACAAACAACTAGTTTTTATATAACTGATTTAATTAAAGATATGAATGTAACTGTTTCAAGATTAGCTCAAGGGATACCAATAGGAGGTGAACTGGATTATCTAGATGATGGTACTATTGGAGCAGCAATAGATTCGAGAAAAATTCTAAATAGTAAATAAATTTATTTTTTATCCAATTTTTTTCTTAAATTAACTCTAGTTTTATCAGGAATATTTTTAGCCTTAATATTTTCCATAGCCCCTAGGTCTGATATTTTTTTTATTTGAGGCATAATCCTTTTTTCTATAGAATTAATTAATTTATCATAATTATCTCCCGCTGTTTCTATCCCTTTTTTTATTCCATCTATATAACTGAAGAATTTTAGTATCCTTAATTGTAATTCCTGAGAATGAAGGGCTATCTCCTTTACATTTTTTGCAAGGCTTGCCTGTTGCCAATTAAAAGATATTCCTTTCAATAAGGCAATAAGAGTAGCAGGTGTGCATATTAATACTTTATTTTTTAGAGCATTTTCAAAGATATTTGGGTCAAATTTAGTAGCTGCTGTAAAGAAATGATCACCTGGTATAAACATTATGACAAAATCTATATCTCCTTCTATGGCATTTTGATATTCTTTCTGTCCTAACAACTTTGCTGTATTTTTAATACTAATTGCATGTTTTTTAAGTTTTTCATTCTTCTCTTCTTCTGAATTAGCCTCGGTATATTCTATATAAGATGACAATGGTGTCTTCGCATCTATAGCTAAAGAACGGTTTCCTGGTAAATGTATTATCGCATCTGGTCTTCCGCCATTATTAGATAATTCTTTTTGTAAATTAAAGTCAACATGTTCAGACATTCCTGCTAATTCTAAAATTCTTTTAAGTTGAACTTCTCCCCATTTTCCTCTTAATGTAGGAGAGCGAAGGGCTTGTTCTAATTGACGCGTACCATTAGCTAGAATATCTACTTGTTCTGACAGTCTTCCGTATGACTCAATTCTATTTTTTTCTATATCATTTACACTATTATTAAGCGTTTGTAGTTGAGTAGTAAGAGGTTCTATTAAATCAGAAATCCTTTTTTCACGAAAATCTAATTCTGTTTCATTATTAATAGATTTTAAGTTATTTTTCATTATATCAAATAATTTTTTTTGTATTAAATAAATTACTAAACTAAAAATTGATAGGATGAATATACCAATTCCTATTATAATTAATAAATTTATATCATTCATAGTTTAACCTATTGATAAGTTAATATATATTTTACATTTCTAATGTATTTGTTTAATTAATATAGAGATAGTTTTAATTATATAAAAGTAATAGAAAATTTTTATAATGAGTATACTTAATTTAGTTTATGCACCTGCAACAGTTTTAGAGAAAAAAGCTCATGAAGTTAAGAATATTGATAAATCTCTAAAAAGCTTTGTTAATAATATGTTTGAGACAATGTATAAAAATAATGGGGTTGGTTTAGCAGCTCCTCAAGTTAATGAGTCTTTGCAAGTCATAGTTATGGATTGTTTTAATAAGAATAAAGAATCTAATCCACTAGTATTATTGAACCCAAAAATAATAAATCAATCAGATACTTGTAAAGAATATGAAGAGGGATGTTTATCTTTTCCTGACCATTATTTTTCAATTTCAAGACCAGAATCTCTTAACGTAAAATTTTTAGATTTGGAGGGAAATAAAAAAGAAGTTTTTTTTACTGGTTTTGAAGCGGTCTGCGTTCAACATGAGATAGACCATTTATCAGGTACTTTATTTACTTCTTATATATCTAGATTGAAGCGCCAAATTATTTTAAAAAAAATGCAAAAATTCAAGAAAAATATAAATAAATCTATATAATTTATTTATGAATAATAAACTTAAATTATGTTTTATGGGTAGTCCTGAATTTGCTGTTCCAAGCATAAAAGTACTTCTAGAAGCAGGACATGATATTCCTGTAGTTTTTACCCAAGAACCTCGGCGTGCAAATAGAGGAAAAAAAATTCAAAAACAGCCTGTGCAAGAATTTGCTGAAAAAAATGGAATAAAGGTTATTTTTGGCAACCAGTTAAAGGATAATATTGAATTTTTAAAAAGATTAAATTTAGACATGATTATTGTTGTGGCTTTTGGTTATATCTTACCTAAAGAATTAATAAAAATACCTAGATATGGCTGTATAAATTTACATGCTTCTTTGTTGCCTAGATGGCGAGGGGCTGCTCCTATTCAAAGAGCTATAATGGCAGGAGATCAAAATACTGGAATAAGCATAATGTTAATGGATGAAGGGTTAGACACAGGAGATGTTATTTCTAAAATTACTATTGCCATAAAAGATAGGCAAAATAATGGCGATTTAACAAACTTATTATCTCTGAGAGGAGCAAAATTATTAAATGCAAGTATTTTAAAATTTGCAAATAATATAATTAAGGCAACTCCTCAGATATCTGAAGGCATAACTTATGCAAAAAAAATATTTAAAGAGGATGAAATTATAGATTGGGATAGAAAAGCAGATGAAATATTAAATCAAATTAGGGCATTAAGCCCAATTCCTGGTGCTAAATGTCGAATAAAAGATGAAAATATTAAAATATTAGATGCCGAGGTCATTAAAAATAATGTAAAAGCAAAAAACGGTATAATAGTTGATGAACCTATTATCGTTAAATGTTCTGAAAATGCAATTAAGATAAATATTCTTCAAAGACCTGGAAAGAAGATTATGTCTTCAAAAGAAGTGTTGAATGGTTGGAAAATACTTAAAGGACATAAAATGCAAAATATTAGTTAGGTTTAAAATAATATTTTAACATTTTCTGGAGGACGACCTATAATTGCCCTATTTCCTTTAACTACTATAGGTCTTTCTAATAAAATTGGATTTTCAGATATCTTTTTAATTAATGTTTCTTCATCTGCGTCTTTTAAATTTAACTTCCTATAAATGTCTTCATTTTTTCTAATAATATTATTTGCCGTAGTATCTAATTTTTTAATTATTATTCTAATTTCTTCTGCGGATAAGGGGTTTTCTAAATATAGAGTTATATTGTGTTTTATATTATTCTCTATAATTATATTTAGAGTTTCTCTAGATTTAGAACATCTAGGATTATGAAATATTTGCATTTTTTTCCTAAAATTTATAATTATATGTGTACTTTTAAATACTTAGCAGGTTATATATTCTCATGCAAAAAAATAAGTTTATTTCTGAAAGGTCTGTCAAAGGTTTTAATAGTGTTAATTGGATAGGCGTTTACACTCTTTTTAAGAGAGAAGTAAACCGTTTTTTGAAAATATATCTGCAAACTATATTAGGACCTGCACTAACCACACTTCTTTTTTTAATTATTTTTGCATTGGCTTTAGGTAGATCTTCAAAATTAGTAGAAGATATACCTTTTTTAGAGTTTCTAGCACCAGGCTTAATTGTAATGGCAATGATACAAAATGCTTTTGGTAATACTTCGTCATCGTTATTAAGCGCAAAAGTTGCAGGAAATATAACTGACTTATTACTACCTCCACTTACATCTATAGAATTTGCATCAGCTTTTTTAGCTGGTGCGATATGTAGAGGATTATTTGTAGGTATATCTGTTTCTTTGTTAGTTTTAATTTTTGTTCCTTTAAAAATATATAATCCTTTTTTTCTTATATATTTTTCTATTTTATCCTGTTCATTTATGGGTTTGTTAGGTTTAATTACTGGAATATGGTCAAGTAAATTTGAACATGTTGCGGCTATAACAAATTTTATTGTTACTCCCTTATCGCTATTATCAGGAACATTTTATTCTATAAAGATTTTACCAGATAATTTTTATTTTATTAGCCAATTAAACCCATTTTTTTATATGATTGATGGTTTTCGTTTTTCAATGATAGGTTATTCAGACTCTAATATTTACCTTGGAGCTATAATTCTTCTTGTACTAAATATATTTTTATATATGGCTTCAATAATAATGTTAAAGACAGGGTTTAAGCTAAAAGCATAAAATATAATTTTATTTAGCCTTTTTATTTTTTATCTGATATATTCATAGACTTTTTATAGAGGTTTTAAATGAAAAATGTAATGCCAACATATGGCCGGATAGACCTTTCATTCGAGAGAGGAGAGGGCCCTTGGCTATTTACAAAGGACAAAAAAAAATATTTGGATTTTGCTACAGGTATAGCTGTAAATACTTTAGGTCATTCTAATGAAGAGTTAATTAATACTCTTATTAGTCAATCAAAAAAATTGTGGCACACTTCTAATCTATATAATATAAAACCGCAAGAAGAACTAGCAGAGCTTATATGTAAAAACTCATTTGGAGAAAGTGTCTTTTTTTGTAATTCAGGGGCTGAGGCATTAGAAGGAACAATCAAATTATGCAGAAAATATCATTTTAATAATGGTGATGAGAATAAAACAGAAATTTTAGTTTGTAGTAGTGCTTTTCATGGAAGAACACTGGGTACCCTTGCAGCAGGTGATAATGAAAAACATAGAGAAGGCTTTGGTGTAAACACAAATGGTTTCACAAGAGTTCCTTTTGGAGATATTAACGAAATAAAAAAATTTATAAATAAAAATACTGCGGCTATTTTAGTTGAGCCTATTCAAGGGGAAGGTGGAATTAATAGATCTCCTAAAGGCTTTTTAAAAAAATTAAGAATATTATGTTCAGAAAAAAAAGTACTCTTAGCTTTGGATGAGGTGCAAACAGGTATCGGAAGAACAGGAAAATTATTTGCGCATCAATGGGCAGATATAATTCCAGATGTGATGGCAATTGCTAAAGGTCTAGGAGGAGGGTTTCCTATTGGTGCAGTTGTAGCTAAAAATAAAGCTGCATTGGGAATGTCTCCAGGAACACATGGGTCTACTTTTGGTGGAAATTTTTTAGCCTCTAGTGTTGCTAAATCAGTAATTTCTCAAGTGATTGAGAGAGGTTTTTTAGATAATGTAACTAAAATTGGTAATAAATTATTTCAAGAGATTGAAGTTCTTTCTCAAAAATATCCTTCTATACTTAAAGGGGCTAGAGGTAAAGGACTTATGATAGGTATAATATGTAACGTGAGTAATATTGATTTATGTAAAAATTTAAGAGAAAAGGGTTTGTTGAGTGTTCCTGCTGGAAATAATGTACTACGTTTTTTACCTCCTTTAAATATTAAACTTGAACATGCTGATAAGTGTATAGAAATAATGAAAAAAACATTAGATAAAATGATGGTAGAACAAGTATGAGAAACCTTATAGATATAAATCTTTTAGAAGATGGTATAGCTAGAAAATTATTACAAACTGCTAAATTTTATAAGTCTAGTGGAAGAGGTTTATTAGAAGGAGCTCCATTATTAGGAAGAACTCTTGCAATGATTTTTGAAAAACCTTCAACGAGAACACGAATATCTTTTGAAGTTGCAATGACTGAACTAGGTGGATCAGCTATTTATCTAGATGCAAAATCTATGCAAATGGGACGTGGAGAAAGTATTGCTGATACAGCTAAGGTTTTAGGTAGATATTTGGATGGTATTATGATCAGAACTAGTAAACATGAAACTTTAATAGAGATGGCTGAACATTCTAATATTCCAGTAATAAATGGATTAACAGATATTAGTCATCCTTGTCAGGTATTTGCAGATATAATGACTTTTGAAGAAAAATTAGGAGATATAGAAAATAAAATAGTTGCATGGATAGGTGATGGAAATAATATGGCTAATTCATGGATCCATGCATCAAAAGTTTTTAATTTTAAATTAAGGTTAGCGTGCCCTAATGAGCGATTACCAAACATTCATATTATTCAGTGGGCTAAAGATAATTCTGTAGATATAGAAATTATAGATGACCCATTGAAGGCTTGTAAAGATTCAGATGCAATATGTACTGATACCTGGGTATCAATGGGAGATGAAGGTATAATTAACCCAGAAAAGATTTTTAATAATTTTCAAGTAAACGAAAAATTATTTAAGGTTGCTTCTGATAATGCAATATTTATGCATTGTTTGCCTGCGCATAGAGGACAAGAAGTTTCGGAGGAAATTATTGATGGTCCTAGATCAGTAGTTTGGGATGAAGCTGAAAATAGGTTACACGTTCAAAAAGCAATTCTTTCTTGGGCTATTGCAGATAAGTTAATTTAGCAATATAATATTAACTATGTATAAAAAAAGTTATTTTATTTTATTGTTAACTTTGTATCTTTTTTGTGGTTGTGCCACTAATAAAAATTACTTAATTCAAGATATTAATTTTGATAATCATAAGTCGTTTACTATAGATGCAGCTAGACTAATTGTTGAACAAGAATATAATACAAATATATCTTATCCTTATATAGATCATTTAGTTAAACAAGATTTAGTATCTTTGGTTAGTTCTTGGTCTATTGCAAGGCTAAATACTGAGACTTTAAATAATATTGGAAATTTAAAAGTCATAATAAATGAAGCTAGCATTAAAGCTCTGCCTATTTCAGATAATAATAAAATTGAAGAATTATTTATGTCGAATGCCGCTGTTAATATTGAGATGAAATTGGATGTAAATATTGATTTACTTAATGAAAAAGGTAATAGAATTTCTTATGTAAATATCAAAGTATTTAAAAGCCAGGAATTAGGAGGCAATATCTCTTTATTAGAAAAAGATTACAAAATTCAAGAAATGTCTAGATATATGATGACGGATTTTGATAGCTTGGCGATTAATAAAATAAAAGAAGTATTTAATAAAAGAATTTTATCTAATTAGCTAATTCACCTTTAATAGCTTTATTTATTAAATCTATTGTCTCATTACAACCATATATGGCAATAAATGATCCTATTCTAGGACCTTGTGTTTGTCCTAATAGTATTTTATAAAGCGCAGAAAACCAATCTTTCAATTCTTCATAATTATGTTCTTTTCCTGCTTCATAAACTTCACTTTGAATTTCTTCAGCATCATTAGAATTATTTAATTTAATTAATCTTTTATTTAGGGATTGTAATGCAATAATTTCATTTTTATTTGGGTTTTTATATTTTTTATTTGGAGCAATAAAATCTTTATAATATTGAAGTGCCTTTTCAATTAAATTATTCATAAGTGGATCAGAATTATTATTATCCTCTGTATACTTAGAAATAAAACCCCATAAAATTTCTGAACTATTTGCATTACATACAGAAGCCAAATTCAATAGCATTGAATAACTTATTTCTTGATTATGTTTTGGAATGTTTCCGTTATGAATATGCCATACTGGATTTTTAATGAGTAACTCCATATCTTGGTTTTTTGAACTAGATAAAAACCTTGAATATTCATCCACATTCTTTGGTATAGTATCAAAATATAATCTTTTAGCACGTTTAGGGTTTTGGTACATATAAAGTGTAAGGCTTTCCTCAGTGCCGTATGAAAGCCATTCTTCTATTGACAAACCATTACCTTTAGACTTTGATATTTTTTCGCCATTTTGATCTAAGAATAATTCGTAAACCATATTTACTGGAGCTTTCCCTCCAATTGTATGAACAATTTTTTTTGAGAGATCAAATGAAGGAGTTAAATCTTTACCATTCATCTCATAATTAACATCTAATGCTGCCCAACGCATTGCCCAGTCAGCTTTCCATTGAAGTTTGCATTTACCTTTCGTAATTTCAGTAATAATACTTTTTCCATTTTCGTTAGTATATTCTATAGTTTTATTATTTAAATTAATATTACTTATAGGTACTTGTAAAACTTTACCTGTTTCCTCGCATACAGGAAGAAAAGGACTGTATGTTTCTCTTCTATCTTTACCTAAAGTTGGAAGAATTATTTCAAGTATTTTTTCATAGTTGTTTAGAATACTTATAAGGGATTCATCAAAATCACCGTTTAAATAACAATCAGTAGAAGATTTAAACTCATATTCAAAGTTGAATTGATCTAAAAATGATTTTAGTCTTTCATTATTATATTCTGCGAAGCTATTATATTTTTCAAATGGGTCTGGAACATTTGATAAAGGTTTATCTAAATGAAGTTTTAGCATCTCTTGATTTGGAACATTATCAGGAACTTTTCTAAAACCATCCATATCATCTGAAAATGTAATAAGTTTAGTAGGAATATCAGATATTGTATTGAAAGCATTTTTGACTAAAATTGTTCTGGCTACTTCACCAAAAGTTCCAATGTGTGGTAAACCAGATGGGCCATATCCAGTTTCAAATAAAACATAGCCTTTTTCAGGAGTCTTTCCATTTAGACTTTTCAATACTCTTAATGCTTCCTGAAATGGCCAAGCATTTGAATTTTTTGCTATATCTACTAATTTATTTTCCATTATATACAATCTTTTCTAATTAAATTAATATACACATATTTATATAATATCTTTAAATTATTTTACTTAAAATAAAAAGGCCTTATATTTTTATAGAGGTATAAATATGGATTATATTATTAATAATGAAGCTAAACTTAGACTAAGTGCTTTTTTGTTTATGTTATCGCTAATATTTTTAATAGAATTGATTTTTCCTATCTATATAAGAAAAATTAAGTCTTATAAAAGATGGATTATTAATTTTTCTTTTGTTTTGATCAATACATTAATTTTAAGATTTTTATTCCCAATTCTTGCAGTTAGTTTTGCATCAATTTGTATTAAATATAATATAGGTATTTTTAATTATTTTAATTTCAATGGGTTATTTTCAGTTGTAGTATCATTCTTATTCTTGGATTTAGGGATATGGTTGCAACATTTGCTATTCCATAAAGTAGGTTTTTTATGGAGATTTCATAAAATACATCACAGTGATGAGGAAGTTGACTTCACAACAGGTATAAGATTTCATCCAATTGAGATAATAATTTCTATGATATATAAATTTATTTTAATTGCCATTATTGGACCATCTATAGCTCTAGTAATTATATTTGAAATTATATTAAACGCGTCTTCTATTTTTAATCATGGAAATATTAAAATAAAGAGGAAATATGATTTAAATTTTCGTAAGTTAATAGTAACGCCTAATATGCATAGAATTCATCATTCAGAAGAAGAAAAAGAAACTAATTCTAATTATGGGTTTAATTTTTCAATTTGGGATAGGGTTTTCGGAACCTATAGAGAAAATTCTGCAAAAGGAGATGACCTCATAGTAGGCCTAGAGGAATTTAAAGATAAAAATACTAGTAGTATTTTTATGTTATTATTTAAACCATTTTCAAATAAGTAATTTTTATTTTTTTATCGTTTCTTTTAAAACAAGAGGCATTTGAGCTAAAGTCCATACAATTGTTAATGGCATTATCCCAAATAATTTGAATGTTACCCATGTATCAGTAGAATAATTTCTCCAAACAATCTCATTAAGTATTGCTAAAAATATAAAAAAAACAGACCAGCGTATGTTTAAAACTCTCCACCCACGTTCTGAGAGGTTGAAAGCTTTATCAAAAACTATTTTTAAAACATTAATTTTAAAGAAGACTCTACTTATAATGAGTCCGCTAGCAAAAACAAGATTGACTATAGTTGGTTTTAGCTTAATAAATGTTTCATCTTGAAACAAAAGAGTTAATGATCCAAAAAATACAACAAAAACTCCTATAACTATAGGCATGATAGGCAGCTTTCCTTCAATTTTCCATGAAATTGGAATAGCTATAGCTGTGGCAATCATAAATGCACCAGTTGCGTAAAAAATTCCATATTTTGCATTACCAATAAAAAATACAGCTAAAGGACCAACTTCGGTAATAAGTTTTAATAAAGGTTTCATTTTATCTCCTAGTAATCTTCTATTTCTAAACCAAGTAAAGCTCTGGCATAAGGCTCTGCCTCAAAAACATTTAAGTCTTCTTGTTTTTCCCCTACACCAATAGCATGAATTGGAATTTCGTGATTTTTGCTAATAGAAATTATTATTCCTCCTTTTGAGCTAGTATCAAGTTTAGTTATAATAATTCCATTAATATCTATAGTTTCTCTAAAAGCTATAATTTGATTCAGTACATTTTGACCGGCAGTAGCATCAACTATAAGTATTCTATGGTGTGGAGCAGATTCATTTTTTTTATTAATTACTCTATGAATTTTTTTTAACTGTTCCATCAAGTCAGTCTGTGTTTGAAGTCTTCCGGCAGTGTCAATTAATAGGACATCACTTTTTGTTTCTATTGCTCTATCATATGCCTTAAAAGCAATTCCTGCTGGGTCACTTCCTTCTGGTCCAGAAACTAGATCTGCTCCTACTCTCTTAGACCAAATTTCTAGTTGTTGGACAGCGGCTGCTCTGAATGTATCAGCTGCTGCTATAATAACTTTTTTACCTTTTGATATTTCTTGTGATGCTATTTTTGCTATAGTAGTAGTTTTACCTGCGCCATTTACACCTGAAAATAATATAACTTGTGGAATATTAGAGTATTCTAAATTAAGAGGCTTAGATACTGAAGAAATATTGTTTGCAATTATTTCTGCTAATTTTTCTTTAACTATTTCTTCATCTATCTGTTCAAATTTATGATTTTTTAGGTCATTAATTAATTCATTTGCCGCTTTTGCTCCTACATCTGCTAAAATTAAGTTTTCCTCTATTTCTTCTAGAGCTGTATCATCAAGTTTTTTAGAGGTTAGCGCTTTAGTAATTCCAGAACCAATGATAGAAGATGTTTTTGATAAGCCTGCTCCTAGCCTAGCAAACCAGCTTTTAAATACATAGTCTTCCGCCTCTTCTTTAGCAGACTCTTGAGAAGCATCTTTCTGAGCTTGTTCTTTTGCAGCTAATTCAGCAGCATCTTTCTGAGCTTGTTCTTGTTTGTCCTTACCAGTAAGTTTAGAAAACCATTTATTTTTAAATAGACTCATAAATTTTTCCGACTAGCATATTGTTTTCTATACCAATAATTTTACATTTATATATTTTTCTATGTTTAGCATTCTTTATCCTAGCAACTAAGAAGTTTTCACAATGACCTATTCCATCTCTAGTTTCAATAAGAACATTTTGTATAGTATTAACACACTGTTTTAACTTATTTTGTAATTGATACTCCCCAACTTCTCTTAATTTTTTTGCTCTTTCTTTTATTAAATTATTAGGAGTTTGAGGCATTTTTGCTGCAGGAGTGCCTGGCCTAGAGGAATAAGGAAATACATGTAAAAAAGTAAGATCTAATTTTTTTACAGCGTTAAGAGTATTATTAAATGCCTCTTCATTTTCAGTAGGAAAGCCTGCGATTAAGTCTGCACCAAATAAAATATCAGGCCTAGCTTCTTTAAGGTCATTAACGAGTTTTTCTGCATCTTCAGAGTTATGTCTACGTTTCATTCTTTTTAAAATTAAATTATCATTACTTTGAAGACTTAAATGAATATGTGGCATAAGTCTTTTTTCATTTTTAAAAGCTTCCAAAAGATCTTGGTCAATTTCAGCTGCATCAAGTGATGAAATTCTTAATCTTTTTAATTCAGGAACTAATTTTAATATTTTTTTTACTAGTATTCCGAGATTATTTTTTCCTGGTAAATCTTCTCCATAGGAAGTTAAATCTACCCCCGTTAATATAATTTCTTCTATACCATTACTTATAATATTTTTAATTTCAGAAATAATGAGTCCTGTCGGTACACTTTTACTATCTCCTCTAGCTTTAGTTATTATGCAAAAAGTACAGGAATGATTACACCCATTTTGTATTCTAATAAATGCTCTAGTTTTCAAACTATTATTACTTGCTGGTTTAAAATGGCTAGCATCTTCTTTTATAGCTTTACTATTATTAATTTCTGGCTTCAATCCCCACAAATTTGGTTTGAGTTTGTTTTTATTCGGAATAATTTTATCTACTTCAGGCATATTATTCCAATATTTTTGATCAAGTTCTACTGCACAACCAGTTGCCATTATATATGCATCAGGAAATTCTTTTCTCGCTTTTCTTATTTGCTGCCTTGCCTGTCTTTCGGCTTCAGCTGTTACAGCACAGGTATTTACGACTAAAATATCTTTTTTTGAGGAATAATTACCAAATTTACTTATTTTATCACTTTCATAAGAATTTAATCTACAACCCATAGAAATAGTCTTCAAAGTTTTAGTCATTTTTGTATACCTAATGTACTAAAATCTCCTAAAAAAGAAACTGAAACAGGGCCACTCATTATAACGTGTTTATTTGTATTAATGTTCCATGAAATATTCAAAGACCCTCCATCTAACAGAATTTCAGCCGTTTCATTTGATAAACCATTCTTATAAGCCGCAACTAATACTGCACATGCTCCAGAACCACAAGCTAAAGTTTTACCTGCTCCTCTTTCCCAGATTAATGCTTTAATTTTATTTTTGTTTATTATCTGGCAAATTTCTATATTAATTCTTTGTGGAAATAGTTTATATGTTTCAATATAAGGTCCAATTTCATTTATATTAATATTATTCAAATCTTCCACAAAAAATACAATGTGAGGGTTACCCATGTTAACGGCTAAGCCATTTATAAGAGAAAACTGCTCAAAATTAATTTCTTTTACGTTTTCATTTAAAGGGATTTCATTCCATAAAAACTTTGGTTTGCCCATATCCACTTTTATATTCCCATTAACCTCCGATTCTGCATTTATTATTCCAGAAATAGTTTCTATAGATATTTTCTTTTTAGGAGATGAGGCAAATAAAATTCCTGCAACGCACCTAGAAGCATTTCCGCAGGCTTCTGCTTCAGAACCATCAGAGTTATAAATTTTCATAAAAATATCTGCAGTCTTAGAGTCTTTCATTTCAATGACTTGATCGCAGCCTATTCCAAAGTGTCTATTAGAAATAAGTTTAATAGTTTCATCATTTATAAGATAACTATTATTTCTGGAATCGATTATTACAAAATCATTGCCTAAGCCATGCATCTTAATAAAAGGTTTTTTCATAATTTTCTCTATTAATAAATTTTAATATTATAATGCTATATATAAAGAATAGTTGACGTTATAGCTAGTAAGATGTACTAAATACTTTAATTTTAGTATATAGTTTTGTTTAATTGACTTTGAGGAGTCACACTGGTCTTCGATTTTCGTTCACCGGTGCTAATTGTAGTATTTTAAAAGTGATATAAATGTTTGATAGCTTAAGTGATAAATTAGTTTCGGCTTTTGATAAAATCAGAGGTAAAGGATCTCTGTCAGAAGGAGACATAGCTAATGCTATGAAAGAAGTTAGATTAGCTTTAATTGAAGCGGATGTAGCTTTGGATGTTGTAAAACAATTTATTTCAGATGTAACTTCAGAAGCTCAGGGTCAACAAATTACTAAATCTGTAAAACCTGACCAAATGGTATTCAAAATTGTTCAAGATAAATTGACGGATCTGTTAGGTGGAAAGAATACAGAAAATGATATTAATTTATCATCACCTCCATCATCTATTATGCTGGTAGGACTTCAAGGTTCCGGAAAAACAACATCTGCAGCAAAAATGGGGATGATGTTAAAAAATTCTGGAAAGAAAGTACTTTTAGCGTCCTTAGATGTGCAAAGGCCTGCAGCTATGGAACAACTTCAGATCTTAGGCGATCAAACTAATATTGATGTTTTACCAATTGAAAAAAATCAAGGGCCTATAGAAATTACAAAAAGATCTAATCAGCTAGCTAAATTAAGTGGATATGATGTTGTAATATTAGACACTGCAGGGAGAACAAGTGTTGATGACGAATTGATGAATGAATTAAGTGAGGTATATAGTGAATCAAAACCCTCGGAAGTCTTTCTAGTAGCAGATGCAATGACAGGACAAGAAGCGGCAAATGTTGCTAAAAGTTTTAAAGAAAAATCGAATGTAACAAGTATTATTTTAACTAGAGTAGATGGTGATGCTAGAGGCGGAGCAGCTCTTAGTATGTCAAATATTACTAATTGTCCTATAAAGTTTATGGGTACAGGAGAAAAAATAGAGGCTTTTGAAACATTTAAAGCAGACAGAATTGCATCCCGAATTTTAGGTATGGGCGATGTTGTAAGTCTAGTTGAAAAAGCACAAAGTGAGGTTAAGGAAGAAGAAGCAAAAGATTTAGCAAAAAAAATATCTAAAGGTACGTTTGATTTTAATGATTTTAGGAAACAATTAAATCAAATGAAAAAAATGGGAGGAATGCAAGGCATTCTAAGTTTATTACCTGGAGCTCAAAAAATAAAAAAACAAATGGCAGTGGGCGGCTTAGATGATAAAATTTTAGTAAGAATGGACTCTATGATTTCTTCTATGACTTCTAAAGAAAGAGTTAATCCAAAAATATTAAATGGTTCGCGTAAAAGAAGAATAGCAGAAGGGTCAGGAAATTCTGTTCAAGATTTAAATCGTTTACTTAAACAATTTAAACAGATGACCTTAATGATGAAAAAAATGGGTAAAAAAGGTGGTAATATGGATATTTCAGATACAATGAATATGCAAGGTATGGATATGCCAAATGGTTTACCAAAGGGTTTTAATCCAGGGTCATTCCCTTTTAGAAGAAGATAATAATTTAATTAATATAACAATAGTAAAGGAAATAATATGCCGTTAAAAATTAGACTTAGTCGTGGTGGGAATAAAAAAAGACCTCATTACAGAATAGTACTAGCTGATTCTAGAGCTCCTAGGGATGGAAGGTTCATAGAAAGATTAGGAACATACAACCCATTATTATCTAAAGATAATGACCAGAGAATAGTTTTTAATGAAGAAAGAATAAAATATTGGTTAAAAAATGGAGCTAAGCCTTCAGACCGTATTACGAAGTTTTTATCTCAAGCTAAAATTATGGAAGATATTAAAAGAGATAATCCTAATAAGGCAAAGCCAAAAGCAAAGGCGCAAGAAAGAGCTCAAGCTATCGAAGATGCAAAAGTAGCTGCAGAGGAAGAAAAAGCTAAAGCAGAAGCAGCTCCAGCAGCAGAAGAGGCTCCGGCAGTAGAAGCAGCTCCGGCAGCAGAAGCAGCTCCAGCAGCAGAAGAGGCTCCGGCAGCAGAAGAGGCTCCGGCAGCAGAAGCAGCTCCAGCAGCAGAAGAGGCTCCAGCAGCAGAAGCAGCTCCAGCAGCAGAAGAGGCTCCGGCAGCAGAAGAGGCTCCAGCAGCAGAAGAGGCTCCGGCAGCAGAAGCAGCTCCAGCAGCAGATAAAAAGGAATAATTAAATAATTTTAAATGAATGATAATGATTTAATAGTTATAGGAGTAATTAAGGGAAAACATGGTATAAAAGGCCTAATAAAAGTTAAATGGTATACAGAAAATGCTGATGGATTAGAAAAATATAATCCTATATTTATGAAAGACGGAAGTAGTCACACTTTAAAAATTAGGTTTAAAAATAAAGATTTAGCAATTTGTTATATTGAAGGAGTTAATAATCCTGAAAAGGCTGAATTATTAAAAGGGCAGCAGCTTTTTGCAAAAAGATCTTTTTTTCCTGAGCTTGATGATAACGAATACTATCAGACTGATTTGATTGGATGCAGTGTGGAAAATAATAAAGGTCAATTCTTAGGAACAGTATCAGCAGTATTTGATTATGGTTCTTCTCCTTTGTTAGAGATAGGTAAGGATTTAGTGGCATTTAATAATGATAATTTTCCTGTAATAAAAATTAAAGAGAAAATAATTGTTAGTGAATATGATTTTTTCGGAGATAGAAATAATGAAGAGTAAATGCTTTGAGGCAAGAGTTCTTACACTTTTTCCTGAAATGTTTCCAGGTCCTTTATCTTATTCTTTGGCTGGAAAGGCTATGGAGAATAAAATTTGGAATCTGAATACTATTAATATCAGAGATTACGCTGAGGACAAACATGGAACTGTTGATGATGAGCCATATGGTGGAGGAGCTGGTATGATAATGAGACCAGATGTTCTAGGTAGAGCTTTTGATGAAAATAACCCAGGTAGAGAATGGAAAAAAATTATATTAACACCAAGAGGTAAGCCTCTTACTCAAAAAAAAGTTAGGGAAATTTCTTCTAAACCGGGAGTAATTATAGTATGCGGAAGATATGAAGGAATAGATGAAAGGTTTATATCTTCTAGGTCATTAGATGAGGTATGTATAGGAGATTATGTTTTATCAGGTGGAGAGCCAGCTGCTTTAATTTTAATTGATGCAATAGTACGTTTATTAACTGGAACTATGGGAAGTAAAGAAAGTTTAATAGAGGAAAGTTTTGAAAATAATTTATTGGAGTATCCTCAATACACTCGACCATTTGACTGGGAAGGAATGAAACCGCCAGAAGTATTGTTATCAGGCAATCATAGTGAAATAGAAAAATGGAGACGATATATGGCTTTAGAAGATACAAAAAAACGTAGACCAGAACTTTTAATTAGTGAAAAAAAATAATTTTAGTGATAAATATATCTTATTAAAGAGAGGATAAAAAAATGAATATAATTGATGAGATTGAACAAGAGCAAATGAAGGAAATACGTGAAAAAAGAGATGTTCCTGAATTTAATGCTGGCGATACAATGAAAGTACATTTAAAAGTAGTAGAGGGTACAAGAGAAAGAATACAAATTTTTGAAGGATTATGTATAGCTAAATCTAATAGATCTCTAAATTCTACCTTCACAGTAAGAAAAATATCTAATGGCGAAGGTGTGGAGAGAGTTTTTCCAGTTTATTCTCCATTAATTAGTAAATTAGAAGTTGTAAGAAGAGGTGATGTAAGACGAGCTAAGCTTTATTACCTTAGAGGAAGATCAGGAAAGAAAGCTAGAATAGCAGAAAAAAGGATGGATAATAAAACTGATAATGTATCCAAAAGCACTAAAAAAGAAGCTTCTGCAGAAATAGAAAAAAATAAAGATAATAATGAATAAAGCTTAAATATAATTAATTTAAGTTAGAGGTATTTTGTTTTGAAAAGGACTTTATTCGATAAAATATGGGAACAACACGTTGTTAATGAGAGACAGGATGGAAGTTCTCTAATATATATAGACAGGCACTTAGTACATGAAGTTACTAGCCCTCAAGCTTTTGAGGGTCTTAGAAATAGTAAAAGGTTTTTAAGAAGACCTGACTTAACTTTAGCTGTAGCAGATCATAATGTTCCTACTGAAAATAGAGTAGAGGGTATAAAAGATGATGTTGCCAGAATTCAGGTAGAAACTTTAGAAAAAAATGTTAAAGAGTTTCAGGTTCCTTACATACCACTAATGGATTCGCGTCAGGGAATAGTTCATGTCATAGGACCTGAACAAGGTTTTACTTTACCCGGTTGTACATTAGTTTGTGGTGACAGTCATACTTCTACACATGGGGCATTTGGAGCACTTGCTTTTGGAATTGGTACAAGCGAGGTAGAACATGTTTTTGCAACTCAAACATTAGTGCAAAAGAGACCCAAAACTATGTTAATTAATGTATCAGGTAAATTGTCAGTTGGAGTTACGGCAAAAGATATAGCTTTAGGTATAATTAAAAAATTGGGTACTTCAGGTGGAACAGGCTTCGTCTTAGAATATGCAGGAGAGGCAATATCTAATTTGAGTATTGAAGGACGAATGACTTTATGTAACATGTCCATAGAAGCAGGAGCAAGAGCAGGTTTAGTAGCACCTGATAATAAAACATATGAATATATCAAAAATAGACCTATGTCTCCTAAAGGAGACTCATTTGAAAAAGCATTAGCTGAATGGATGTTGTTACCCAGTGATGAGGGAGCTAGTTATGATGAGATAGTCAAAATAGATGCTACTTCTCTTGAGCCTCATTTGACTTGGGGTACAAGTCCTGAAGATGTTCTTCCCATAAATAGTCAGGTGCCAGACCCAAAAAATATTGAAAAAGAAACTTTAAAAAATGCTATGCAAGACTCGCTAGATTATATGGGGTTGAAACCAGGTAGTCTCCTAACTGATATAAAAATAGATAAAGTATTTATTGGATCTTGTACTAATAGTAGAATTGAAGACCTTAGAGAAGCAGCATCAATTGCTAAAGGCAAGAAGGTAAATGATTCTGTTCATGCAATGGTTGTGCCAGGTTCCGGATTAATTAAAGAACAAGCTGAAAAAGAAGGAATTGCTGATATTTTAATTCAAGCAGGTTTTGATTGGAGAGAACCAGGATGTTCTATGTGTTTAGGAATGAATCCTGATCAATTAAAACCTAAAGAAAGATGTGCCTCCACATCAAATAGAAATTTTAGAGGTAGGCAAGGAAGAGATGGAAGAACGCATTTAGTCAGTCCAGGTATGGCAGCAGCTGCAGCTATAGCTGGACATTTTGTTGATGTAAGAAATTTTAATTGAAAACTGGTATTATAAGAAATGAAATCTTTTAATAAATTAAGTGGTATAGTGGCTTCCTTGCCTCAGTTAAATATTGATACAGATGCAATTATACCTAAGCAGTTTTTGAAAACAATTGAAAGAACTGGTTTGGGAAAACATCTGTTTCATGAAAAAAGATATAGCAAGGAAAATAATTTAAATGAAAATTTTGTATTAAATCAAGAACCATGGAATAAGTCTAAATTTATTGTTGCTGGTGATAACTTTGGATGTGGTTCTAGTAGAGAACACGCACCCTGGGCTTTATTGGATTTTGGTATAAGTTGTATTATTTCAACATCTTTTGCAGATATATTTTATAATAATTGTTTTAAAAATGGTGTATTACCTGTTATTTTAGATGAAAAGAATGTAATTGAAATCAGCAAGCTAGCAGATGAAGGAATTGAAATTTCTATAGATTTAGAAGAACAACAAATAATAGCTCAAAATAAAATTTATAAATTTGATATAGATCCATATAGGAAACATTGCTTGCTAAATGGGCTTGATGATATAGGGATTACTCTAGAAAATGAAAATAAAATTAATTCTTATGAGGACAAATTAAGTAATAAAAAATGGTATGTCCCTGAGAAAATTTAATAATTAAATAGGTGATTTATGAAAAGTAATAGAAAAGTATTAATGCTTCCTGGTGATGGAATTGGGCCTGAAGTAATGAATGAAACAAAAAAAGTAATTAATTGGTTTGATAAAAGAAGAGAAGTAGGTTTTGATTTAGATGAGGGTTTAGTTGGTGGAGCTTCATATGATAAACATAAAACACCCTTAATTGACGAAGTAATGGATAAAGCATTTAATTCTGATGGTGTTTTATTTGGGGCAGTAGGAGGTCCTGCATATGATAATCTTCCATTTTCAGAAAAACCAGAAAGAGGTTTATTAAGATTAAGAAAAGAGCTTGGTTTATTTGCTAATTTAAGGCCTGCAATAGTATTTGATGCATTAGCAGATGCCTCTAGCTTAAAAAAAGAAATTGTATCAGGTTTAGATATAATGATACTGAGAGAGTTGACGGGTGGAATATATTTTGGAGAACCTAGAGGAATTAATGAGCTACCAGATGGTTCGAAAGTAGGTATAAATACAGAGGTTTATTCAACTAATGAAATTAGAAGAGTAGGAGATGTAGCTTTTGAATTAGCATCAAAAAGAAGAGGATTAGTTCATTCCGTTGAAAAAGCTAATGTAATGGAAAGTGGATTATTCTGGCGTCAAGAAATGCAAAAATTATATGAAGAAAAATATGAAGATTTAAAATTAGAACATATGTATGCAGATAATTGTGCGATGCAGTTAGTTAGAGACCCCCATCAATTTGATGTAATTGTTACAACAAATCTCTTTGGAGATTTATTATCGGATATTTCTGCTCAACTTACTGGTTCTTTAGGTATGCTTCCTTCTGCATCTTTGGGTGCAGTGAATGAATATGGTATTAGAAAATCTTTATTTGAACCAGTTCATGGTAGTGCACCAGATATATCTGGACAAGGTAAAGCTAACCCAATTGCAATGATACTATCTTTTTCAATGATGCTGCGATATTCTTTAGATAGAATTGAAGATGCTAATTTGGTAGAACAAGCCGTTACTAAAGCATTAGAAGATGGCTTAAGAACTGCGGATATTATGCAGCCAGGTAAAACTTTAATTTCTACTGAACAAATGGGGGCAGAGATATGCAACCGATTAGATCAATTATCCGTATAGTATATAGGAGTTTATAATGAGTTATAATGTTGCTGTTTTGGGAGCTACCGGTGCTGTTGGCCATGAAATGCTTACTATTTTGGAAGAAAGGGATTTTCCAATAAAGAATATTTATGCATTAGCTTCAAAAAGATCAGTTGGTAAAGAGGTAAGTTTTGGAGATGAAGTATTAAAAGTACAAGATGTTGAAAAGTTTGATTTTTCCACTGCAGATATTGCTCTATTTTCAGCGGGATCTAGTGTCTCAAAAATTTGGGCACCAATTGCCGGTGAAAAAGGTTGTATAGTAATTGACAATACATCTTTCTTTCGAATGGATCCAGATGTTCCTTTAGTAGTTCCAGAAGTTAATCCTGAAGCACTAGAAAACTATAGAAATAAAAATATTATAGCTAATCCTAATTGTTCTACTATACAAATGCTAGTTCCATTAAAACCTTTACATGATTTATCTATAATTAAAAGGGTGGTTGTATCAACTTACCAATCTGTTTCAGGAGCAGGTAAATCTGCTATGGATGAACTCTGGGATCAGACTAGGAAAATGTTTTTTAATGAAACAATAGAAACTAAGAATTTTTCTAAAAGAATAGCTTTTAATGTAATTCCTCACATAGATAAATTTTTAGATGATGGAGCTACGAAAGAAGAGCAAAAAATGGTAGATGAAACGAAGAAAATTTTAGATAGTTCTATTGAGGTAAGCGCAACATGTGTAAGAGTTCCAGTTTTTATTGGGCATGCTGAATCTGTTAATATTGAATTTGAATCAAATATAAGCATTGAGGAAATAAGAAATATATTGTCTGATGCACCAGGTGTGTCCCTAATTGATGATGTTGAAACAGATACATATATTACACCTATTGAGTGTGTATCAGATTTTTCTGTTTTTGTCTCACGTCTTAGAATTGACCATACTTTACCTAATGGAATTAATATGTGGGTTGTTGCAGATAATTTAAGAAAAGGAGCTGCTTTAAATTCAGTTCAAATAGCTGAAGAATTAATTAATAGAAAGTTTATTTAATGAGTGATAAACAGACTTTAGATTCGAGACCATTATCTCCACATCTACAGGTTTATAAACCTCAAATAACCTCAATATTATCAATATCCCATAGAATATCAGGAGTATTTTTATCATTAGGGTTAATAACTATGTCTCTATTTGTTTTATTACTGGCTATAGGTAAAGATAGTTTTTTTCTATGGATATTATTTTCAACTTCTTTTTTAGGTGAAGTAATTTTATTTGGTTGGGTTTTTGCTCTGTTTTTTCATATGTTTAACGGCATTAGACATTTATTTTGGGATTATGGCATAGGATTATCCTTAACTGTTTCTAAATGGACAGGGTTAATTGTTTGTCTTACTAGTGTAATTATAAGTATTATATTTGGAATTATTTTATTGGAATTGATATTATGAATGGTGCTGTTAAACACTGGAAAATTCAGAGATATTCAGCAATAATGAATTTATTTATAGCTCTTTGGCTTGCTTTTTCACTTTTGTGTATACAAGGTAATTCATATGAGGAAACTATAAAATGGTTAAAATATCCTATAAATTCTATTCTGATTTCTCTTTTCTTTATTACAAGCTTTCTTCATATGAGATTAGGTTTACAAGTTGTAATTGAGGATTATGTATCTAAAATTTTATTAAGAAAAAGATTGATTATAGGTATAAACAGCCTTAGCTGGATATTAACAATAATATCAATTGTTTCAGTCTTAAAAATAGTTATTTTTAATTAGGAGTAAAAAATGTCTAATGCCTATAATATTATAGATCACAAATATGATGTAATAGTAGTTGGTGCTGGAGGTGCAGGATTACGTGCTACTCTAGGACTAGCCGAGAAAGGCTTAAAGACCGCCTGTTTAACCAAAGTTTTTCCTACTCGTTCTCATACTGTTGCTGCACAAGGAGGTATTAGTGCTGCCCTGGGTAATATGGGGGAGGATGATTGGCGTTGGCATATGTATGATACAGTCAAGGGAAGTGACTGGCTTGGAGATCAAGATGCAATTGAATATATGTGTAAAGAGGCTAACGCAGCTGTAATAGAATTAGAGAAGTATGGTGTACCTTTTTCTAGAACAGAGGAAGGTAAGATTTATCAAAGGCCATTTGGTGGAATGACCACAGAGTTTGGTGATGGACCTCAGGCACATAGAACATGTTCAGCAGCTGATAGGACTGGTCATGCTATATTACATACGTTATATCAACAAGCTTTGAAAAATAATGCAGAGTTTTTTATAGAATATTTTGCTTTAGACTTAATTATGGAAGATGGAGTGTGCAGAGGTGTGATGGCTTGGTGTTTAGAAGATGGAACTATTCACAGGTTTTTAGCACAAAGTGTTGTTTTAGCAACAGGTGGTTATGGTAGAGTATATTTTTCTGCTACCTCAGCTCATACATGTACTGGTGATGGGAATGCAATGGCTTTAAGAGCAGGTCTTCCCCTTCAAGATATGGAATTTGTTCAGTTTCATCCAACTGGAATTTATGGAGCGGGTTGTTTGATTACGGAGGGAACACGCGGAGAAGGAGGTTACTTAACTAACAGTTCTGGAGAGAGATTTATGGAGAGATATGCTCCACACGCAAAGGATCTTGCCTCAAGAGATGTTGTTGCAAGAGCTATGACTGTAGAAATTCACGAAGGAAGAGGTGTAGGTAAAAATGCAGATCATATATTTCTACATCTAGAGCATTTAGATTCAGAGGTTATCAATGAAAAACTTCCAGGTATAAAAGAAACTGCTAAAATTTTTGCAGGTGTTGATGTTAGCCGTGAACCAATTCCTGTACTGCCTACTTGTCATTATAACATGGGAGGAATTCCTGCAAAATATACAGGAGAAGTTCTTACTGGAAAAGGAACTGACAATAAAGAAATTATGCCAGGATTATGTGCAGTCGGAGAAGCTGCTTGTGTTTCTGTTCATGGAGCAAATCGATTAGGGTCTAATTCTTTGCTTGATTTAGTAGTTTTTGGAAGAGCTGCAGGTATTCATTTAGGAGATTCTTTAAAACCTGGTGCAACACAAAAACCAGTAAGTAAAAATCTTGGAGATGATGCATTAGATAGGTTAAATAATATAAGATATTCTAAAGGAGCTTCTCAAACTTCGAGTATTCGTCTAGAAATGCAGAGGGCTATGCAAGAAAACTGTGCAGTTTTTAGAACAGGTGACATTCTAGATAAAGGAATGAAAAGAATAAATAATGTATGGGAAGAGTTTAAAGATATTTCTCTTACTGATAAATCTATGATTTGGAATACAGATTTACTTGAAACTTTAGAGTTAAAAAATCTACTAGAACAAGCAATGGTTACTATGGCTTCTGCTAGAAATAGAAAAGAAAGTAGAGGAGCACATGCTAGAGAAGATTTTCCTGATCGTGATGATGATAATTGGTTATTTCATTCTTTAGCTTGGGAAAAAGATGGCGAAGTTAAACTTGGTAGTAGTAAAGTTACTCTAAATTCTTTAACTAATGATGTACAAAGTTTTCCTCCAAAAGCGAGAGTTTATTAATATGGTACAATTAACACTTCCTAAGAATTCTAAAGTTTTAAAGGGAAATTTATTTTCTTTGGAAACAGATGTTACAGGAAAGAAGACATTTAAGATATATAGGTATGACCCAGAAAAAAAAGAAAACCCAAGATTAGATACGTATCAGATTGACTTAAAGAAATGCGGGCCTATGGTTTTAGATGCATTGATTTATATAAAAAATGAACTAGATCCGAGTTTAACATTTAGAAGATCCTGTCGTGAGGGAGTTTGTGGTTCATGTTCAATGAATATTGATGGCACAAATACTTTAGCTTGTACCAAAAATATTAATGATGTTAGAGGAGATTTAAAAATTTATCCTCTACCTCATATGAAAGTTATAAAAGATCTAGTTCCAGATTTATCGAATGCTTATAAACAGTACGCTTCTATTGAACCTTGGCTTAAAAGTACGACTGAAACTGAAGATGGGCTGGAAAAAAGACAATCTCCTGATGAGCGTAAGGAATTAGATGGAGCTTATGAATGTATATTATGTTTTTGCTGTTCAACTAGTTGTCCATCATATTGGTGGAATGGTGATGAATATTTGGGTCCTGCAACTTTGCTCCAAGCTTATCGCTGGATCTCTGATTCAAGAGATGAAGCAAGAGAAGAACGTTTAGACTATTTAGAAGATTCTTTTAAGCTATATAGGTGTCATACTATTATGAATTGCACCAAAACTTGTCCTAAGGGATTAAATCCAGCTAAAGCAATATCAAAAATAAAAAAAGCAATCTCTGAAAGAACTTAACATTAACTTTCTTTTGTAGTAGTTCTTTAATTCATGATGTGGTTTTTTATAATTTTAGGTTTACTTATACTAGTGTCTTCGGGAGATTTTCTTGTACGTGGCTCAGTTGCTCTGGCAAATATTTTCAAAATATCTCCTTATATTATAGCAGCTACATTTGTAGCTTTTGGAACATCCGCTCCAGAATTATTTGTTTCAGGAATAGCTAGTTATTCTGGTCATCCAGCTGCTGCAATTGGGAATATATTAGGGTCGAATTTTGCTAATGTTTTTTTAGCATTAGGAATGACTGCATTAATTTTATCAATTTCAACACCTAAAAATAAGTTTCCTTTAGAAATTAAGGTATTACTATTTAGCTCTATAATATTTATATTAATATTGTATAATGTATCTTTAATTAGGTGGTGGATGGGATTACTATTACTATTATCCCTTATTACATATATTATATATCTTATCAAATATGATACTAGAAAAGATTCTGAGGAGATTATAGAAGAGAATTTATCTTTATCTAAATCTATATTTATATTTTTATCAGGTTTAATAGGTGTTTCATTAGGAGCTAATTTATTAATTGAAGGCTCTATAGATTTAGCACACTATTTTGGAATTAGAGAAACTGTTATAGGTCTAGGAGTATTAGCATTTGGAACTTCTTTACCGGAAGTAGCAACTTCAATTATTGCAGCAATAAAGAAAGAGAATAACATTGCTATAGGTAATATAGTTGGTTCAAATATATTTAATATTTTAGGAATTGGTGGAGTAACTATATTAATTTCTGGTAATGACTTTTTAAATATAAATAATATTATAACTATATACGATATCATTCCGTTTTTATTATCAACTATTATCTTAGTTTATTTTTATAAATTTAATGCCAATATTAATAGGTTATATGGAATTATATTTGTCATCTTTTATTTAATATGGATATTTTATATTTTTCTAAATTAGTATTAGTAAATATTAATTCTTTAGTATATTTATAAAAACGGTTAAAAAATTTAATTTATTTTTTTATATGGAGTAAAAATTATGACAATTGTTGGTCACAGAATTAATGGAAAATTAGAAGTTGAAGAAAACTCGAGATTAGGAGATGTATATAATCCTGCTACTGGAGAAGTTGAGCGCCAGGTAGCACTCGCTTCCGTTAACCAAGTTAATAGTGCAGTAAAAGCTGCGAAAGATGCTTTAGAAGCTTGGAGTCAAACGCCACCAATTCAAAGAGCTAGAGTAATGTTTAAATATAAACAACTTATTGAAGAGAATATAGATGAATTAGCTGACCTTGTAGGGAGAGAACATGGAAAAACTTTAGTAGATGCAAAAGGTTCAGTTATAAGAGGATTAGAGGTAGTTGAATTTGCCTGTGGTATACCTCATCTTCTTAAGGGAGAATATACAGAGCAAGTAGGAACTGGAGTAGATAGTTTTTCTATCAGGCAGCCAGTAGGAATTGCCGCCGGTATTACGCCATTTAATTTTCCTGCAATGGTTCCATTATGGATGTTTCCAATTGCAATTGCATGCGGAAATACATTTATTTTAAAACCTAGTGAAAGAGATCCTTCGTGTCCTATGAAGTTGGCGGAATTATTAGAAGAAGCTGGTGCTCCAGCAGGTGTTTTAAATGTTGTAAATGGTGATAAAGAAGCTGTAGATGCAATATTGGACCATCCTGATATAGGTGCTGTTTCATTTGTTGGTTCTACGCCAGTTGCAAAACATGTTTATTCAAGAGGTTCTCTAGCTGGAAAAAGGGTTCAGGCATTAGGAGGAGCTAAAAATCATATGGTAGTAATGCCAGATGCAGATTTAGATCAAACAGTAGATGCTTTAATGGGTGCAGCATATGGATCTGCAGGTGAGCGTTGTATGGCAATAAGTGTTGCTGTGGCTGTAGGAGATATAGGTGATAAATTAATCGAAAAAATGGCACCAAAAGTAAGTGGTTTAAAGATTGGACCTTGGGATGACCCAGAGGCTGAAATGGGCCCTATCGTTACAAGACAATCATTTGATAAAATTACTAATTTAATAAACGAAGGTGAGAAAGATGGAGCTGATATAATAGTTGATGGCAGAAATCTTACATTACAAGGTTATGAAAAAGGTAATTTTATGGGAGGAACTTTATTTGATAATGTTAAACCTGGTATGTCTATATATGATCAAGAAATCTTCGGTCCAGTTCTTTCAACAGTAAGGGCAAAGAATTATTCAGAGGCATTAGATTTAGTTAAGTCTAATCCTTATGGAAATGGAGTTTCTATTTTTACTAGAGATGGAGATACTGCTAGAGATTTTGCATCTAAAGCAAACATTGGAATGGTAGGTATTAATATTCCAATTCCAGTTCCAGTTGCATACCATAGTTTTGGTGGTTGGAAAGATTCTTTATTTGGCTCCAATAATGCACATGGAATGGATGGGGTAAGATTTTATACAAGAATTAAAACAGTTTCTGCTCGATGGCCTTCAGGAATTAAAGATGGAGCTCTCTTTACAATGCCTATTATGAAATAATAATAAAGGATGATTTTTTGAGCAATTCAAATGCTGTATCTGTTTTATATAAAAAATTAGTAGAAGCAGGTACAGTAACTGAAGACCATGGACAATTAAATGCTATTAACGCTTTAGATAATTTATACAATCAAATTACATCAAATATTTATTTTAAAAATTTATTCTCAAATAAAAAAGATATGGGAGTATATATCTTCGGTCGGGTAGGAAGAGGTAAATCCTATCTTATGGATATATTCTATAAATTAGTTCAAGATAAAAGGTGTATGAGATTACATCATCACGATTTTATGAAAAATATTTATGCTTACATGAAAGAGAGTAGATTATCAAATCATAGAAACCCTTTAAACTATGCAATTGATAAATTAACTAAGGGTATTAGCTTATTATGTGTTGATGAATTTGAAGTATTAGATGTGGCCGATGCAATGATATTAGAAAAAATATATGAAATACTGTTTAAAAAAAATATAAAAGTAGTTCTAACATCTAATACCTCTCCTTCAAATTTATATAAAAATGGTCTCCAGAGAGAGCGTTTTGTTCCTTATATAAATTTAATAGAAAAATATTTGTCAGTTCAAGAGGTTTTAGATGGAAAAGATTATAGAATAAAAATTAACGACCATCGAGGAATTCATGAATTTCAGGACTTTTATTATTTACCTGCAAATACAAAATTATATGAAAAATTATTTAACATTTTAATAAATAATAACCAGGTGGAATCTATAGATATAGAATATAATAGAAGGAAGATGAAGATTGAAAAAATTGCTAATCGTGTATCAATTTTTTCTTTTGAAAAATTATGTGGAAAAAATTTATCAGCTATTGATTATTACCAAATAGTAAATGTGTGTGATTGGATCATTATTGCTAATGTTCCAGAGTTAGCTAAAAAAGATAGGAATAAAGCTAAAAGGTTTCAAATTCTTTTAGATATTATGTATGATAAAAAAATAGGATTAGCTTTATCATCAAATATTAAGCCTGAAGATATTTATGTAGCAGGAGATGGTTATATGGAATTTAGAAGAACTGTTTCTAGAATATATGAAATGACTAATAAGGATTGGTTAAATAAATTAAAAAATAAAAATTTTAAAAAATTATTAAGTTCATGATAGTTATATCAAATTAAATTCTTAAATATATGTGGAGGTCACGTGTCTAATCAAATTATTATTCCAAGTATCATGCAAATAGGTTCTGGTGCAATCAAAGAATTAGGAAATATAATGAATAATATGGGTTATAAAAACCCATTAATTATAACTGATTCTATGATGATAGAATTAGGGTATATATCTAGGTTAGAAGAAATTTTGAAAAGTAAAAATATTATTGCAGATATTTTTAAGGATACAATCCCTGAACCTACAGTTAAATCTATTCAAGATGGAGTTAATAAAGTTAAAGATGGAAATTATGACTCTTTAATTGCTCTAGGAGGTGGAAGTCCAATTGATAGCGCAAAGGCAATAAGTATTTTAGGAAAATTTGGTGGTAATATGAAGGAATATAAATTCCCCCGAATAGTAGATGAACTGGGAATTCCAGTTTTAGCAATTCCTACAACAGCTGGAACAGGGTCAGAAGTTACAAAGTTTACAATAATCTCTGATGAGACAACAGATGAAAAAATGTTATGTGTGGGAAAAGGGTTTATGCCTAGTGTTGCTATTGTTGATTATGAACTAACTCTTAGTTTACCGAAAAGATCCACTGCTGATACCGGGATAGATGCCCTAACTCATGCAATGGAAGCGTATGTTAGTAAAAAAGCAAATAAATTTAGTGATGCACAAGCTTTGCAAGCTATGAATTTAATAGCTCCTAATTTAAGAAAAGTTTTCCATGATGGAAGTAATAGAGATGCCAGAGAAAAAATGATGTTAGGAGCAACATTAGCTGGAGTTGCTTTCTCAAATGCTTCAGTAGCTTTAGTGCATGGGATGAGTAGACCTATAGGGGCATTTTATCATGTTCCTCATGGGTTATCAAATGCAATGTTACTGCCTTCTGTAACAGAATTTTCAATCCCTGCAGCAACTAAACGTTATGCAGACTGTGCTCGAGCAATGGAGGTTGCTTTAAAAGAAGATAGTGATGAAGATGCTAATAAGAAGCTTTTAATTGAACTTGAGGATATTAATAAAGAACTAAATGTGCCTACCCCAAAAGAGTTTGGCATAAATGAAAAAGATTTTATGAATAACTTAGAAATTATGGCTGAGCAAGCTTTAGCCTCAGGTTCACCTGGAAATAATCCTAGAGTCCCTGATAATAAAGAAATAATAAATATCTATAAACTATTATGGGCATAATATATATTATTTTTTGGAAAGAAATATTAATACTTTAATAAAAGGTATTTATAGATATAAATAAGTATTATTAAATTAATAAAAGGGATTATAAAATGTCTAAATCAAAAATTGCACTTGTTGGTTCCGGAGCTATTGGAGGAACATTAGCTCACCTAGTTGGCTTAAAAGAATTGGGAGATGTCGTCCTTTTAGATATAGCTAAGGGGATTCCGGAAGGTAAAAGCTTAGACATAGCTCAATCTTCTCCTGTTGAGGGTTTTGACGTAAGCATGCGAGGAGGAAGTAATTATAGCCTATTAAGAAATTCAGACGTAGTTATTGTAACTGCAGGTATTCCTAGAAAACCAGGAATGAGTAGAGACGATTTGTTAGGTATTAATTTAGGCGTTATGAAGACTGTAGGAGAAGGAATAAAAAAATATTGTCCTAATGCCTTTGTTATATGCATTACCAATCCACTTGATGCCATGGTATGGGCTTTGAGAGCATTTAGTGGTTTACCGGCAAACAAAGTTGTTGGTATGGCCGGTGTACTAGACAGCTCAAGATTTAGATATTTTTTATCAGAAGAACTTCAAGTTTCTATATCAGATGTTACTGCATTTGTTATGGGAGGCCATGGCGATACGATGGTTCCATTAATTAGGTATTCTTCCGTTGCAGGTATACCTTTATCTGAATTAATTAAAATGGGTTGGATTAGCAAAAGTAAACTAAATGAAATTGTCCAAAGAACGAGGGATGGAGGAGCGGAAATTGTTTCTTTACTTAAAACAGGTTCAGCATTTTATGCTCCAGCAACATCAGCAATTCAGATGGCGGAAAGTTATTTAAAAGATAAGAAAAAAGTATTACCATGTGCTGCTATGTTGAATGGTGAATATGGCATTAAAGGAATGTATGTAGGAGTTCCTGTAATAATTGGAAAAAAAGGTATTGAAAAGGTAGTAGAAGTTAGCTTAGATAGCTCCGAAAAAGCTATGTTTAAAAAATCTTTAAAAGCTGTTAATGAGCTGGTTTCAGCGTGCAAAGATATAGATAAGTCTTTAAATTCTCACTTTAGAAAGATTAAATTATAATTTCTTAATTTATTTTTCTTTAACATTTATAGTTTAAACTTTTTGTTTATCATGATAGACAAAGTTTATTATTATTTATTATAAAATTATTGGTAATAACTGATGAATATTCATGAATTTCAAGCAAAAAAAATATTGGCTGAATACGGTGTAAGTATTCCCAAGGGAAAAGAAGCTTATAGTGTAGATGAGGCTGTTTCCGTAGCAAAAGATATAGGTGGAAAAAAGTGGGTAGTAAAGGCTCAAATTCATGCTGGTGGAAGAGGAAAAGCAGGTGGAGTTAAAATAGCCGATAGTATAGAAGAAGTTGAAAAAATAAGTAAATCACTCTTAGGCATGCAGTTAGTTACCCATCAAACTGGACCTGAAGGTAAAAAAGTTAATAAAATCTTTATCGAACAAGGTATAAATATTATTAGTGAACTTTATCTTGGAGTTGTACTAGATAGAAGTAATGAAAAATATGTAATGATGGCCTCTACTGAAGGTGGTACAGAAATAGAGGTTGTTGCAAAAAAAACACCAGAAAAAATATTTAAGGCTGAAATAGACTCTTTATTAGGAATGCAACCATATCAAGCAAGACAGCTAGTTTTTAAATTAGGTTTAGAAAAATCTATATCAAACAAAGCTGTAAAATTTATATTAGCTCTATCTAAAGCTGTTGAACAAACAGACGCCAGTCTAGTTGAAATTAACCCTTTAGTAGTAACTGAAGATGATGTTCTTGCTCTAGATGCTAAAATGAACTTTGACGATAATGCATTATATAGACAACAAGATATAGAAAAATTGAGAGATGAAGACGAAGAAGATCCTAGAGAGCTTGAAGCTACAAAACATGATTTAAATTATATTACTCTTGAAGGTAATATTGGCTGTATGGTAAATGGGGCAGGATTAGCTATGGCTACAATGGATATTATTAAATTAGAAGGAGGTAATCCTGCTAATTTTTTAGATGTTGGAGGAGGAGCAAGTAAAGAAAGAGTAGAGCAAGCATTTAAAATTATATTTTCTGATAAAAAAGTTAAAGCGGTACTTGTCAATATATTTGGAGGAATAATGCGTTGTGATATTATTGCTGAAGGAGTTGTAGCTGCTGCAAAAAATATTGATATTAGAGTTCCACTAATAGTCCGTTTGGCGGGAACAAATGTAGAAAAAGGTAAAGAAATTTTAAATAGTTCAGGTTTAGATATAATTAGTGCAGATAATTTAGGTGATGCTGCAAAAAAAGTAGTTCGATCTATAAAGGAATTATAATGTCTATAATTGTAAATTCAGAAACTAAAGTCATTTGCCAAGGCTTTACAGGTGCGCAGGGAACATTTCATTCTGAACAAGCCATAGCTTATGGAACAAAAATGGTAGGAGGAGTTTCACCTGGAAAAGGAGGTAGTCATCATTTAGATTTACCTGTATACAATTCGGTTGATGAAGCAGTCTATAATACAGACGCTAATGCAAGTGTAATTTATGTGCCTCCACCTTTTGCAGCAGATGCTATATTAGAAGCTATTGATGCAAAGATAGAGTTAATTGTATGCATAACTGAAGGTATTCCTATATTAGATATGGTTAAAGTAAAGAATGTTTTAAATAATTCTAAAAGTAGGTTAATCGGGCCAAATTGCCCAGGAATAATTACCCCTAATCAATGTAAAATAGGTATCATGCCAGGACATATTTGTATGGATGGTAATATTGGAATAGTATCAAGGTCAGGAACTTTAACTTACGAAGCAGTTGATCAAACTACAGCCTGTAAATTGGGTCAAACTACATGTGTAGGTATAGGTGGCGATCCCATTCCTGGTACAAATTTTATTGATACTTTAGAGCTTTTTCTTGCAGATGAGGCAACTCAAGGAATTATTATGATAGGTGAAATTGGAGGCTCTGCAGAAGAGGAAGCTGCAGAATATATTAAAAGTTCAAAAATTAAAAAACCTACAGTAGGTTTTATTGCTGGTTTAAGTGCTCCTGAAGGAAAAAGAATGGGACATGCAGGTGCAATTATATCTGGAGGTAGTGGAGGAGCGGAAGATAAGATCGAAGCTTTAAAATCAGCAGGAGTTTCAATAGCTTCTTCTCCGGCAACTATCGGGGAAGAGATGTTAAAAATTATATGATAGAATTAAGGGCTAAAAAGTTTTGTTAATGCAATCTTTAAATAAACAAGACCGTATAAAAGAGTTAAAACAACTGTATATTACCTATCTAAAAGATAGAAATTTAGTAAATATAGAATGGCAAGAATTTTTTGATGACCTTACTCCAGATGCTTGCTCATTTTTATCAAATTTGGATATTAGTAATAAAGCTAATTTTCAAGCTCAAAAGGAGTTAACTTTACAATCAAATGAAGATAGCAGGTCATCTACTTTAGATTCTATAAGGGCCTTAATGTTAATTAGAGCTTATAGAGTAAGAGGTCACTTGAAAGCTAATTTAGATCCTTTAAATTTAACAAAATCTCTTGATCACCCTGAGCTTAAACCAGAAAGTTATGGTTTTGAAGAAAAAGATATGGATAGACCTATATTTATAGATAATGTGCTAGGACTAGAATCTGCAACACTAAGAGAAATTTTATTAAATTTAGAAGCTACTTATTGTGGAACTATAGGCGTTCAGTTTATGCATATTCAAGATCCTGAACAAAAGGCTTGGATGCAAAAGACTCTAGAAAATGTTTTAAATCAGCCAGATTTTACTGATATGGGAAAAAAAGCAATTTATGAAAGATTAGTTGCTGCAGAAACTTTTGAGAGGTTTTTAGATAGAAAATATACTGGTACAAAAAGATTTGGATTAGAAGGTTCGGAAGCAATGATTCCTGCATTAGAGCAAATTCTTAAAAGAGGTGGGAAATTAGGCTTAGAAGAAGTGGTAATAGGCACTGCACATAGAGGAAGGCTCAATGTGCTTGCTAATTTTATGGGCAAGCCCTTTGAAGCTATATTTTCGGAGTTTCAAGGAAACTCTTCACAACCAGAAAATGTTCAAGGTGCAGGAGATGTTAAATATCATTTAGGGACATCTTCTGATAGAACTTTTGATGGTAAAAAAGTACATTTATCGCTTACAGCAAATCCATCGCATTTAGAGGCCGTGAATCCAGTAGTAGTTGGAAAAGTTCGAGCTAAACAAGATCAGAAAGAAGATTTAGGTAGACGAAAGGTTGCAGCTCTTTTGATACATGGAGATGCGGCATTTTCTGGCCAAGGATTAGTTCCAGAGACTTTGGACTTATCAGAACTAAAAGGCTATAGAATTGGTGGAACAATTCACTTTATAATAAATAATCAAATTGGTTTTACTACAAACCCTGTAAACGCTCGTTCAGGACCCTACTGTTCAGATGTAGCTTTAATGATTCAAGCGCCTATATTGCATGTTAATGGAGATGACCCAGAAGCAGTTGTTCATGCAGCAAGAATAGCAATTGAATTCCGACAAAAATTTAATAAGGATATAGTAGTAGATATGTTTTGTTATAGACGCCACGGTCACAATGAAGGCGATGAACCAGCTTTTACTCAACCTACTATGTATAAAGCAATATCAAATCATCCTTCAACACGAGAGATATATAGTAAAAAACTGATAAAAGAAAAATTAATTTCTAAGGAAGAATCAGAAAAATACCTATTAGATTGGTATGCCAGATTAGAGGAAGAATATAAAAAAGCAAATTCATATAAGCCAGATAAAGCAGATTGGTTTAGTGGTGCATGGGAAGGTTTGGATATAGCTAGAGAAAAAGGAAAAAGAAGAGGTGATACTAGCATAAGCCTAGATAAATTTAATATAGTAGGACAGGGATTAACTAAATTACCAAAAAATTTCAATGTACATAAAAAATTAAAAAAATTAATTGATCAAAAAAAGTTATCTTTTGAGGGAAAAAACCCTATAGATTGGTCTTCAGCAGAATCATTAGCTTTAGGTAGTTTACTTGTTGAGGGAGTAAAAATTAGACTAACTGGGCAAGATTCAGGAAGAGGAACATTTTCTCAAAGGCATGCAGTATTAATTGACCAAAAAAATGATAATAAAATTATTTTACTAAATAATATTAAAAAAAATCAGGCTATATTTGAAATAGTAGATAGCCCTTTATCTGAGGCGTCAGTTTTAGGTTTTGAATATGGTTATTCATTGGCGGAACCTAACACTTTAGTCATGTGGGAAGCACAATTTGGAGATTTTGCAAATGGAGCACAAGTAATTATTGATCAATTTATTTCTTCAGGAGAGAGTAAATGGTTAAGAATGTCAGGATTAACTTTATTATTACCGCATGGTTATGAAGGGCAGGGTCCAGAACATTCCTCTGCTCGAATGGAAAGGTTTTTACAATTATGTGCAGAAGATAACTTACAAGTAGTAAATTGTACTACTCCTGCTAATTATTTCCATGTTTTAAGGAGACAAATGCATAGATCATTTAGAAAGCCATTAATAATATTTACACCAAAATCTTTACTACGCAATAAAAATGCAGTTTCAAAAATTTCTGATATAACATCAGGTTCTTGGTTTCACAGAGTTTTACCAGATCCAAAAAAATCATTAAAAAAAGATAATGTAAAGAGAGTAGTTTTATGCTCAGGAAAAGTTTTCTATGATTTAGTTAAATTGAGAGAAGAAAAAAAATTAACAAATGTTAGATTGATTAGAATTGAACAACTTTATCCTTTTCCTGAAGATGCTGTAGTCAGAGAGTTAAAAAATTTTTCTAAAGCAAAAATAATTTGGTGTCAGGAAGAGCCTAAAAATATGGGAGCATGGACTTATATAAGCACATTAATAGAAGACGTAATGATTAAGGTTGGTTCTAAACAAAATAGATTATTTTATGCAGGAAGGGAAGCACAAGCTTCTACAGCTTCTGGGTTATTTAGTAGACATCAGCAGGAGCAGCAAAAATTATTAGATATAGCCTTGTTTGAAAAGACTAAGTAATTAAGAAAAATAGTGTTAAACTAAAAAAGAAGGTTAATAATATAATGCAATTTATTCTATATAGGGCGGTATAAATGAAAATTCTTGTTCCTACTTTGGGTGAGTCTGTTTCCGAAGCAACAGTAGCTAAGTGGTTAAAGAAAAAAGGTGATGATGTTTCTAAAGATGAAGTTTTAGTGGAACTAGAAACAGATAAAGCAACGTTAGAGGTTTATGCCCAATCAAATGGAGTATTGTCTGAAATATACATTAATGCAGGACAAGATGTTGAGATTGGGGCTGAATTAGCGGAGTTTTTAGAGAAAGAAGTTTCTGATTTATCTGAAGTTCCAGAAATAACTCATTCTGAATTGAAGGATGAGAGCAACAAGCCTGAAGGTACTAATATAGATAGCAAAAATGATAATGTTAAAAATGAAAATATATTAGAAAAACAATTAATTTCTTCCTCAGATATAAATAGGTCTGGTATAGGAAATAAAATCACTAAAAACGATATAGAGGAGTTTATTACAGGGGAAAATTTATCACCTAGTGAAAGAAGGAATAAATCTAAAAAACCTGTAAAAATATTAAATAATAATATAGAACAAAATGTAACATTAAGTTCTAAAAAATCCACACGTATTCCAATGACTAGAATACAAAAGACTATGTCAGAAAGATTAAAAAAAGCTCAAAATGATGCTGCTATGTTAACCACATTTAATGAGGTTGATATGTCTGAGATTATTAATATAAGAAAAAATAATAAGGAAATTTTTGAGAAAAAATTTGGAGTCAAATTAGGCTTTATGTCCTTTTTTTGCAATGCAGTTGTATTAGCTTTAAAAGAAATAAAAATTATAAATTCAGAAATAGATGGTACAGATATTATATATCATGATCATATTGATATAGGTATTGCTTTAGGAGCACCACAAGGTCTCTTGGTTCCTGTTATTAGATCTGTAGATGAAAAATCTTTTTTTGAAATTGAAAAAGAAATATTTAATTTTGGTGAAGAGGCTAGAGAAGGAACAATCACTTCTGATCAAATGACTGGAGCAACATTTACTATTACTAATGGCGGAGTTTATGGATCAATGATGTCTACTCCTATTATAAATCCTCCTCAATCAGGAATATTAGGATTGCATCAAATTAAGGATAGGCCAGTAGTAGAAAATGGGGAAATTATTATTAAGCCTATGATGTATGTTGCACTAACTTACGATCATAGAGCAGTATCAGGTAAAGAGGCAGTATCATTTTTAGTTAAAGTAAAACAATTTATTGAACGACCTGATAGAATGTTAATAGGCCTCTAATGGAAAAGTTTGATTTAATTGTTATAGGTGGGGGGCCAGGAGGATATGTTGCTGCTATATCAGCGGCACAAGCAGGACTTAAAGTAGCTTGCATTGATAAGAGAGGAAGTTTAGGGGGTACTTGCTTAAATGTAGGTTGTATACCTTCAAAAAGGTTATTACATTCTTCAAAATTATATAAAGATATTGTAGGTGAATCAATTAATCACGGAATACAAATAAAAAAACCATCATTTGATATTAGTAAAATGATGCAAGGTAAAGATAATACTATTAATAAATTAACAAATGGAATTAAACATTTGTTCAAAAAAAATAGAATAGAATATATCATTGGTCAGGCCTCATTAGAGAATGACAGAACAGTTAAAGTGCAAAATAGTAAATATATTGCTGAGTATATTATAATTGCTACAGGGTCTACTGCTTCTCAATTAAAAAATATTCAGTTTGATGAAAATTATATAGTTTCTTCAACTGGTGCTTTAAACTTTAAAAATGTTCCAGAAAAATTAGCAGTAATTGGAGCCGGTTATATAGGTTTAGAGTTAGGTTCAGTATGGAGTAGATTAGGTTCAGAAGTAACAGTGATTGAATATGACAGTTCTATTGTGCCATCTATGGATTCCGATATAGCAGATAATTTTTATAAGGAATTAAAGAAACAAGGTTTAAATTTTAAATTATCATCAGAAGTTATCAATGCAAAAATTAAAGGCAATACAGTACAATTAAATACTAAATCTATAATTGATAATTCAGAAGCTAATTTGGTATTTGATAAAGCACTTTTAGCTGTAGGACGTATCCCTCATACTAGAGAATTAGGTTTAGAGAAATTAAATATTATTTGTAATTCTAGAGGTTATATAGATGTAAATCATTTTTATGAAACATCAAGTAAAGGAATATATGCTATTGGAGATGTAATAGAAGGGCCAATGTTAGCTCATAAAGCAAGCATAGAGGCAGAAGCGGTAGTAGATATTATTACAGGTAAAAATGGGCAGGTTAATTATAATGCAATACCTTCTGTAGTATATACTAGCCCTGAAGTAGCATGGGTAGGAAAAACGAAACAAGAATTAGACAAATATAACCTTGAATACAAAGAAGGTAAGTTTCTATTTAATGCTAATTCTAGAAGTAAAGTGACAGGAAATCTCTCAGGAATGGTAAAAATATATTCTCATAAGGAATCAGGTAAAATATTAGGAGCTCACATTATGGGAGAGCATGCTGGTGAGTTGATAGGAGAATTTGTGGTTTCAATTGAAATGGGTGCTTCAGCAGAAGATATAGCCTTAATATGTCATGCTCACCCAACATTATCAGAATCTATTAAAGAAGCAGCCAGTGTAGCTTCATATGGAAAAACAATTCATTCCTAAAGCTATTATTTTCTAGGGTGGGAATCTTTATGAGTTTTATGAATTGTACTAATGTTTACTGCAGTATAACCCTGTGTTGTAGATAAACTGCTGTGACCAAGAAGTTCTTGCAGTGTTCTTAAATCAACCCCTTTTTCAAGAAGATGTGTAGCAAAACTATGCCTTAGAGTATGTGGTGTTAAACTTTTTGGTAAAGATAATTTATTTCTAATTTCTTCTACATTTTTTTGTACTTGACGTGAACTTAATCTTTTTCCTTTTACTCCAAAAAATACAGGAGAGTTTTTTTCTAAATTTTTATTAATATCCAGTAATTGCTTTATAGCAATTCGAGCGGATTCTATTAAAGGGATTTCTCTAATTTTTTTTCCTTTTCCAATTACCCTTAAAGTATCTAAGCCTTCTACATCTATTATATTTAATTGAAGCGCTTCACTAATTCTTAGTCCAGTAGCATAAATTAATATTAAAAGAGTTTTGTCTCTTTGTCCTGTCCAATCATTTTTTTCACCAGATAAATTGATTACATTCATTATTTCTTTAAATGTTAGGGGGCGAGGAATTTGCCTTTTTACTTTAGTTGTTTGAAGATTAAAAATGTTTGTATTTTTGACATAATTATTTTTATTTAAAAATTTAAAAAATGATTTTAGTGAAGCTTTAGCTCTTGCCTGGCTTTTAGGAGATATATGATGATTTTTAGTTTTTTGTGATGACAGCCAAGATCTAAAATCTCTTAATGATAAATTTTCTAAATTTTGTATATTTACTTTATTACTAAGGTGGTTACTTAGAAATTTTAAAAAGTATTTTAGGTCTATAGAGTAAGCATTATAAGTATTATCACTAAGTAATCTTTCTTTTTTTATATATTCGAGCCATAGGTTGCATAAATTAAATACTTCACTATTGCAATATACGTTATCAGTAATATATTTTTCTTTATACATAGATTTTAAGTAATACTTTGACCTGTCATTTTCCAATCTTCCAAAAATGCTTTTAATCCATTATCTGTTAAGGGGTGACTTATTAATTGTTTAAGAACATTAGGTGGAAGAGTAACTATATCTGCTCCCATTTTTGCAGCCTCAATTACATGTTTAGGGCTTCTAATACTTGCTACTAGAACCTCTGTATTTAAATTAGGATAATTAGAATATATTGTACATATATCCGAAATAAGATCCATTCCATCTAAACCTATATCATCTAATCTTCCAACAAAAGGAGATATAAAAGTAGCCCCAGATTTCGCAGCTAAAAGGGCCTGACTTGCTGAAAAACATAAAGTAACATTTACTAAAACATCTTCATCTCGTAGTGTTCTACATGCTTTAAGACCATCCCAGGTTAAGGGAACTTTAATAGTTACATTTTTTGCTATTTTTTTTAAGACCTGAGCTTCAGCTATCATATCATTGTAGTTTGTAGCGGCAACTTCTGCAGAAACAGGACCTGGAACAATATCGCAAATCTCTGCAATAACTTCATTTATATTTCTTCCTGATTTTTTTATCAGTGAAGGGTTTGTAGTTACCCCATCTAAAAAGCCACTTGAAGAAAGGTCTTTAATTTCAGAAACATCTGCAGTATCAATAAAAAACTTCAATTTAACCTCCTAATAAATAATATAAATATATAATGTAATATTTATAGTTTAAATATACTAAAATTAAAACCTATGATTTAATGCATGTTATGGATAAATTTTTTTCTAATATGAAGTTGAATAAAAAAATAAAAAATTCATGTCAGGTTTTAATTATTTCTCCTGGTAAAGGGATATATGACTATAAGGTAAATAATAAAATTGAAATTGGTCAAATTGTAACTGTCCCTTTAAGAAAAAAATTTTATCAAGGCATAGTTTTAGATAGAGGAACAAGAGGTTTTCCTGATTCTAAATTAAAAGATATTACTGAAGTTCATCATTCTATC
>JAQWLZ010000019.1 GCA_029247025.1 Alphaproteobacteria bacterium
AATACATATTTCTGCCAAGGCAATACCAATTCCTCCATCTGATACATCTTTGCATGCATCAATTAAATTTAAATCTGCAAGGTTTAAAATAAATTTACCATGTTTTAATTCTTCATCTAAATCTACACTTGGAGGACATCCATCCTCTATATTCTCTACTTCTCTAGCGTATATAGAACATTCTATATGTCCCTTAGTTTCACCTATAATAATTATATCCTGATTATTTATATTTTTTATAATATTAGATAATTGATTATTAGTATTTTTTATTAAACCTACAGAACCAATTTGTGGAGTAGGAGGTATACTTTTTCCTTCAGTTTCATTGTATAAACTAACATTACCGGCAACTACAGGCATAGAGAGTTTAGTACATGCATCAGAAATGCCTCTTATTGCATCAACAATTTGCCCCATAACTTCTTTTTTTTCTGGATTTCCAAAATTTAGACAATCAGTAATTGCTAATGGAACTGCTCCCACTGAACATAGATTTCTATAGGATTCGCATACCGCCTGCATTCCTCCAGTATGAGCATTAGCGTCACAATATCTAGGAGTACAATCAGTTGTAATAGCTAAAGCTTGTTTGTCAATATTATGGATCTTTACCACTCCAGATTCAGATCCAGGCATTCCAATTGTATCTCCCATGACCATGTGATCATATTGCTGCCATATCCATTCTCTGGAACATAAATCATGATTTTCTATTAATTTTAATAGAGCATCCTCCCAATTATCATTTACTGGTATGTCTATTGATTTATTATTAAGATTATTTTTATATGGTCTATCGTATATTAAGCCATTTGCTAATGGTTCAAGAGGAATATCCGCAACAGTTTTAGTATTATGTTTTAAGACTATATGTTGGGTTGAAGTAACTTTACCGATTATACTAAAGTCTAATTCCCATTTTTTAAATATTTCTTCAGCTTTTTCTTCAGATCCAGGTTTCAGGACCATTAACATTCTTTCTTGGCTTTCAGAGAGCATTATTTCAAATGGGGTCATTTTAGTTTCTCTTACAGGCACTTTGTCTAAATCAATTTCTATTCCATTATTGTCTTTAGCTGCCATTTCTACAGATGAAGAAGTTAATCCTGCTGCACCCATATCTTGTATACCTATGATACAATCTGTTTCCATTAACTCTAAACAGGCTTCTAATAGTAATTTTTCAGTAAATGGATCTCCAACTTGAACTGTTGGTCTTTTGCTTTCTGAATCTGCCTCAAATGATGCTGAAGCCATGGATGCTCCATGAATACCGTCTCTACCAGTTTTTGCTCCTACATATACAACAGGACTTCCTGGTTTTCCTGCTTTTGCATAAAATATTTTATCTTTTTTTACAATTCCTACTGTCATAGCATTTACTAAAATATTTCCATTATAACCTTTATCAAATGTACATTCTCCACCAATAGTGGGTACTCCCATACAATTACCGTATCCCCCTATACCTGCTACAACGCCAGATAATAAATGTTTTGTTTTTGCATGTTTAGGACTTCCAAACCTTAAGCAGTTGAGATTAGCTATAGGTCTTGCACCCATAGTAAATATATCTCTCATAATACCACCTACACCTGTAGCTGCTCCCTGATAAGGTTCAATAAATGATGGGTGATTATGACTTTCCATTTTAAATACTGCAGCTAAATTATTACCGATATCAATGATTCCAGCATTCTCTCCTGGACCCTGAATTACCCATGGCGCCTCTGTAGGAAGAGTTTTGAGCCATTTTCTTGATGATTTATAAGAACAATGCTCACTCCACATAGCGGAAAATATTCCTAATTCTGTTATATTAGGATTTCTTTTCATATATTTTATAGTTTCCTTATATTCATCCTCATTAAGTCCTAATTCAATAGCTTGATCAAGCGTAGTCATCATAAATTATCCTAGTTTCTCAAAAAATGTTTTAAAAAAAATAATACCATCTTCTCCACCTAAGCTAGCATCTATTGCTCTTTCTGGATGAGGCATCATACCCAAAACATTACCTTTATCATTAAAAATTCCTGCTATATTATTAATAGATCCATTAATATTATTTTCTTCATTAATAGCGCCAATATCCGAACAATATTGATATGCTATTCTATTATCTTTATTTAATTTTTCTATTACATCTTTATTTGCATAATAATTACCATCATGGTGTGCTACTGGCATTGATATAACTTTATTAATATGACTTTTGTTAATCCAATTATTCTCATATTTAGATATCAAAAAGGTATATTTACAAATAAAGTTCATATTTTTATTTCTCATTAGAATTCCAGGTAAAAGCTCACATTCCGTGAGTATTTGAAATCCATTACATATACCTAATACAGGAGTACCATTTAATGCTTTTTTAATTACTTCTTTCATAATTGGAGCTCTAGAGGCAATAGACCCAGATCTTAGATAATCACCGTGGGAAAATCCACCGGGTAAAATAATTAAATTTGGGTTATCAAGTGATGTTTCTTTATGCCAAATCATTTTAGAAGTTTGACCAGTAGTCTTTTTTATTGCTACATATACATCTCTGTCACAATTTGACCCTGGAAATACAATTATATTTGGTTTCATAAATTATATCTTCTTAATTATCTTGTATAACTTTTACTGTATAATCTTCTATAACCATATTAGCTAATAGGACCTTACATATTTCAATAGTTAATTTTTCTGCTTCTTCTTTACTATCTGTATCAAGATCTATATCAAAAAGTTTTCCTTGTCGTATCTTATTAATACCAGAAAACCCTAAATTATTTAATGCAGCTTCTACAGCTTTACCTTGAGGGTCGAGAACTCCTTCTTTTAAAGTAGTATGTACCTGAACTTTCATATTAATCCTTTAATTAATTTTCTAAAATACCAAGTCTATGCGCAACTTCTTGGTATGCCTCTTTCATATCTCCTAAATCTTCTCTAAATCTATCTTTATCTAATTTTTTATTTGTATTATTATCCCAAAGTCTAAAATTATCTGGACTTAATTCATCTGCCAAAATAATTTCTAAGTTATCATCTTTATAGATTCTTCCAAACTCTAATTTAAAATCAACTAACTTAATAGAAATACTTGAAAATACTCCCAATAAAAAATCATTAATTCTTAAAGCCATATTAAAAATATCTTCTAATTCATTAGAATTTGCCCAATCAAATGCCGCAATATGCTCTTCTGAAATTAAAGGATCATTTAATTCATCAGATTTATAATAATATTCAACTATAGGTCTTGGAAGAGGTGCTCCTTCTTTCAGGGCAAATCTTTTAACAATCGACCCTGCGGCAATATTCCTTACTACGACCTCAATTGGTATTATTTCAACTTTATGAACTAACTGTTCTCTCATATTAATACGTTTAATAAAATGTGTAGGAATTCCTATATCTTTTACTTTTTCCATTAAAAAGGATGAAATTCTATTGTTTAAAACGCCTTTTCCATTAATAACTGCGAATTTTTTATTATTAAAAGCAGTAGCGTCATCTTTGAAATACTGAATTATAGTATTTGGTTGTGTACCCTGGTAAAGAATTTTAGCTTTACCTTCATATATTTTTTTTCTTTTATCTTTTGTCATTTTAGCCTTAAGTATTTTTTATTATTTATTACTTAGTAATACTAGATCAATGTATTACTAACAAGTATTGATGGAATAAAAATTATTTTGTTCAGGAGAAGTATTATTAAATAAAAATATTGAATCTAGTTTTCTATTTTTAATTTTGTCAGATGGTAATGCTACTAAAGCTGAGGATATAGTCCCATATTTTTTTTTGTATTTACTATTAATATTCATAGCAGCTAGAGGAGTATCATCAGGATGGTTTGTTTTAGCTAAAAATTTTATCCATTCGTCCCATTCTGTGTTATCTGGATTTGGGTGTTTTAGAATTTTAAATTTATCTTTATTATATTTATATCGATCAGAAAAATCACTATTTAGATCATGACTATCTAGAAAATATTTTCCTTTAGAAATAGGATTTATTATAATTTTATCTTTACCCGTACTTTTTATCCAATAGGCACTTTTATTATTTGCTATAAACAAATTAAATGCTTTCCATTGAGAATTATCTATAGATTTTATATAATAAAGAGCCTCTTCAATAGTTTTATTCTTTAAAATTTCTATAACTATATCTCCTCTACTTAACTTATTATTACTTGGTCCTAAACTATTGGTTCTATTAAGTATTGTTGAAACTAATCCATATTTATTGATTCCTAGCCAACTACCTCCTGCCGTTAAATCTTTACCTGCAATTATATTAGGGAAATTAGGCCAATGTTTGCCAGGAGATAACCAAGGTCTATCTATCATCTCATCTCTATTACCTGCTATAATTAAAGGCCATTTTTCATCAGGTCTAAAGAGTATTAAAAGAGTGCACATTTATTTTTTAGCTTTATTTAGTATTAAAAACTTTATTGAAAATATAAGGTACATTTTTTATATGTATTTTTATATCAAAAAGACCTTCTATCTCTTTTATATTTAAATATTTTTTTACATTTTTATCATTTATTAAAAGTTCTTTAAAATCTGATTTATTATGCCATACATCCATAGCGCATTGTTGAACGACTTTATATGCATTCTCTCTACTCATGCCTGCCTGTGTAAGTGCGAGCATTACTCCTTGACTAAAATGTAATCCTCCTAACTGATTTAAATTTTTCTGCATATTATCTGGATATAAAACAAGATTTTCAATTACAGATGCTAAACGATTAATAGCAAAATCTAATGTTACTGTAGCATCAGGTGCAATTACTCTTTCTACGGAAGAATGCGATATATCTCTTTCATGCCATAAAGCCACATTTTCTTGCGCCGGTATTACTGCAGATCTAACTAGTCTTGCTAAACCTGTAATATTTTCAGTTAGTACTGGGTTTCTTTTGTGTGGCATAGCAGAACTGCCTTTTTGCCCTTCAGTGAATTTTTCTTCGGCTTCTCTAACTTCTGTTCTTTGTAAATGACGTATCTCTATAGAGACTCTTTCTAAACAACTTGCTATTACACCTAAAACTGAAAAATACATAGCATGTCTATCCCGAGGAGATATTTGAGTAGAAATTGTTTCTGGTTGCAATTTCATCTTCTTTGCAACATATCTTTCAACTCTTGGATCAATATTGGCAAATGTTCCAACTGCTCCAGAAATTTTACATGTAGAAATTTCTTTGCATGCAAAAGCTAGTCTTTCTTTACATCTATTAAATTCGGCATATGCATATGCAAACTTAAGTCCCATAGTAGTTGGTTCTGCATGAATTCCATGGCTTCTACCTATACACACCATATTCTTACTTGATAAAGCTCTTTTTTTAAGAGCTTTTAACAATCGTGATAGACCTTTATCTAGAACTTTACTTGCTTTCATTAGTTGGACATTAAGGCAAGTATCTAAAACATCAGAAGAGGTCATACCTTGATGAATAAACCTAGCTTTTGGTCCTACATGTTCTGCTACATTTGTAAGAAATGCTATGACATCATGCTTTACTTCTTTTTCAATAGCATCTATTTTGTCTATTTCAAATTTACCTTTTTTATCGATTTGCTTTGCTACACCTTTGGGGATGACTCCTAACTGTTCTTGAGATTCACATGCATATTTTTCTATATCTAACCATATTTGAAATCTTGATGTTGTATCCCAAATTTCTGTCATTTCAGTTCTGCTGTATCTAGGTATCATATTTAAAAACCTTATGATTTATTAATGTTTATTAGATTTATTTATATTTATATATAATGATATTAATACGTACAAATATATAATAATATTTGTATTATATTTATTATATATATTTAGGGTTTATTTATGCTTATTGATGGAATATCAAGAAAATCTATAGAGTCTAACGATAATTATGAAGTTAAAATTATTGATCAGACAATTTTACCACATAAGTTAGAATATATAGATCTTAAAAATTTTAGTGATTGTTGCAAAGCTATTAAAGATATGTGGGTGAGAGGAGCACCTTTAATAGGAGTAACTGCCTCTTATGGCATGTTTTTTGCTTTAAAAGAAAATTCAAGCAAAAAAAATATAGAATATAGTTTTAAAAAATTATTAGCAACAAGACCTACAGCAGTTGATCTAAAATGGGCTTTAGAAAATATTACAGATGTTATTTTACAGATTAATGAAAATGATAGAGCTGATCATGTGTGGGGCATAGCTAGAAAACTTGAAGCAGATTCTATTGAGCAATGTTCTAAGATAGGCGATTATGGTTTAGAAGTTATAAAGTCTAGAATTAAAAATAATAAAACTTTTAATATTCTGACACATTGCAATGCTGGATGGTTAGCATGTGTTGATTGGGGCACAGCTTTAGCACCTATATATAAAGCATATAATAGTGGATTAGATATACATGTATGGGTTGATGAAACTAGACCTCGTTCTCAAGGTGCAGCTTTAACAGCATGGGAGCTTAGCAAACATGGAGTTCCTAATACTTTAATAGTTGATAATGCTGGTGGTCACTTAATGCAGAGAGGAGAAGTTGATATATGTATAGTAGGATCTGATAGAACTGCAGCCAATGGAGATGTATGTAACAAAATAGGTACCTATATGAAGGCTCTATGTGCATTTGATAATGATATTCCTTTTTATGTGGCTATACCAGAATCGACAATAGATTTTAAATTAAAATCAGGAGTTAATAATATAAAAATTGAAGAGAGGTCTCATAATGAGGTTACACATGTAAGAGGTATTAATGAAGAAGGAAAAATCAGTAAAGTTAAAATTACACCTGATTTTGTAAAAAGCCATAACCCTGGTTTTGATGTCACTCCAGCAAGATTAGTTACCAAGTTAATTACTGATAGGGGTATATGTGACCCGACTACTGATAGTATAAGAAAATTATTTAAATGATTAAATTAAAACAAAAAATTATTAAATTTGCTAAAAACCTTAATACTACAAACTTATCACCACTTCGTTCGGGTAATTTATCTATTAGGTATAACTTAAAAAATAAAGCTGAAGGTTTCTTAATAACTCCTTCAGGTAAGAAATATGATGATATTTCAATAAAAGATATCGTGTTTGTATCTTTAAAAGGTGAGTATGATAAAAAAGGATTAGAACCATCATCTGAATGGAGATTTCATCAAGAAATATATAAGAGTCAAAATAATTGTAATGCAATTGTTCATGCGCATTCGATAAATGCTGTTGCTTTATCCTCCCATAGAATTAATATTCCTGCATTTAATTATATGGTAGCGGTAGCAGGAGGATTTGATATAAAATGTGCAGAATATGAAACTTTTGGAACTAGAAAATTATCAAAAAATATTTTAAAAGCACTAAAAGGAAGAAGGGCTTGTTTAATTGCAAATCATGGACAAATTGCCTATGGTGCATCATTGGATGAAGCTTTTGAATTAGCAGAAGAGCTAGAAAATATATGTAAACAATATCTGATTGCTAGACAATTAGGAAAACCAAAAATTTTATCATTAAAGCAAATGGAAAAAGTTTTAATCAAATTTAAAAATTATAAAAAGTAAATAATATTATTTGGAGTATAAATAATGCGAACTTGGCAATTAAATGCTTACAATATAGATGATTTGAAAATTGAAGATAAACCTGTTCCAAAGATAGTTAATCAAAGTGATGTACTTATTCAAATGAAGTCAGCTAGCTTAAATTTTAGAGACTTAATTATGATCGATGGTGGATATGGGCCTACAGGAGGAGATATACCATTTGTGCCAATTTCAGATGGTTCAGGAATAGTTATTGAGACAGGAGATTCAGTAACAAAATTTAAAAAAGGTGATATTGTAACTATACCTTTTTTTCAAGACTGGGACTCAGGAGATATAGGTCAAAATACATATTTATCTGCTCTTGGTGGTTTAGTTGATGGAGTAATGAGAGATTATATAGTTTATTCTGAAAATAAAATTGTTAAAGCTCCAGATAAATGGAATTGTAATGAGGCATCTACATTACCATGTGCAGCATTGACAGCATGGAGAACTATAGTTACTGAAGGAAAAATTAGTAATAAATCTACAGTATTAGTTCAAGGATTAGGAGGAGTATCAATTTTTGCGATTCAAATAGCTAAGTTATTTAATGCTAATGTAATAGCGACGACTTCTAGCAATAAGAGAGTAGAATTAGCTAAAAAATTCGGTGCGGATTATGTAATTAATTATAATGAAGATAAAGAATGGTGGAAAAAAGTACAAAACATTACAGACAGAAAAGGTGTAGATATAGTAGTAGAAGTAGGGGGTAGTGAAACTCTTGAACAATCTATAAAATCCTCTAAGGTTGGAGCTGTAATAGGAATTATTGGAGTTTTATCAGGTGGAATAGCTAATTTACCAATAGGTAGGGTTATTTTTAAGGCTTCCCGGCTGATTGGAATAACTTGTGGTAATCAAGAAGAATTGCAGAGTATGGTTAATAAATTTAATGAATCTGATGTACGGCCTATTATTGATTCAACTTTTTCATTTGACAGTTTACCTGATGCTTTAAAATATATGAAAACAGGGAAACATCTAGGAAAAATAGTTATAGATTTTGATAAGGTATAATAATGATAACCATTTTAATTATTGAAGATGATCAAGTATGGATTGATCTTTTATTAGATGAATTAGAAAATTCTATAAAGGATTCTTCTATTAAAAGTATATTATTTAAGGATCAAAATGATGAGTTTTTTTTAGATAAGGTTAAAGAATTTAAACCAAATTTAGTTATATTTGATGTTAATATGGGGGGTAAACCTAAAGCTGGGATAAAACTAGCAAGGTATATTAAAAAAAATTATCCAAATTTAGTATTTGTATTTTTAACATCGCAAAAAAATGTTGACCCTTTAATTTTAGATAATGCTGCTGAAGTTGGTGCAGATACAGTTTATGATAAAAATGATTTTGCTACTGATATTGAAGTATTAGGGAAATTTATAAAAAATTCTTTAAATAAAGATAACAATATTAAAAATATAATTAACGAACCTCCTTTAGAAATAGATTTTAAAGCACGATCTATTAAATTGCATAATATTGACATGGCTTTTACTAGAATGGAATTTGAAATTCTTTCGCATTTAATAAAAAATAAGAATCAAGTTTTTACTAAATTTCAATTATATGATCATTCTACTAATGATATCGTTCATGAAAATACATTTGAAAATACAATAGTTAGTCATATAAAAGCTATAAGAGATAAATTTAAAAAAATTGATAAAAACTTTAATCCAATAAAAACGGTTCAATCAATTGGTTATAAATATGATAATTAATTTTTGTTGTCATTCAAAAATATCTCAACTCTTCTGTTTATTTTTTCTCTAACACCATCTGCAGTAACGATTTTAGGTCTACTTTCTCCATAATAATAACTTGTTATATTTTTATTATCTATTCCTAAGCTTATGAGGTATTTTTCTACTTCATTAGCACGTAATTTAGACAATAAAATATTATATTCATTTGTTCCAGATCTATCTGTATGACCTACTACTTCAATTATAAAGTTATTTGTAATATTATAAGTATTTTTAATATCTTTTAGAGTGATTTTAGTATCATTATTTAATTTATAAATATTGTGAGCAAAATATATTTCAAATTTTAATTTTTTTTCTACGTCATCTATTTTTTTAATTTCTTTTATATTTTTAGCTTCCTCTATATCATTTTCTTTATTTTTATTAGATTTTATAGAGTTAACCTTTTCAACTACATCCGTATTATGGTTAATATCATTTGCTAGTGTTATCAAGCCAGTATTCATCATATCGTAACATTTTTTTATATGTTCTGTCTGCCATCCTTCTTCTAACTGCTCTAACCAACAATCAAAACCTAACTGAGTTCTAGCACTCAATTTTGGAAATAAAGCCGCTCTTTCAGTATTTAGGGTTAAAATTAATTCTTTTCTTTTTTTATTAACAATTTCTATATATTCATCATCAATATCCCAGTTATTGATTAATTCAGGAGAAATATCTATATTTTTTCTTGCATTAATCCCTTTTTTTGCAAAATATGAAGCATCCATTTCATCATGCATTTCATTCATTTCATAAAGTGCAAATTCTAAATAAGACTCTGAGAGTGCTTGTGCAAACTCATTATTAGACTTAGGCGTTGATTTAAGTTCTTCAATATCGAAGTATGCACAACCATTACCTATTAAAATAACTAAAAATAATAAATAAAAGTGACATTTTTTTTCTAAATAATTTAACATATTTCTTCCTCTGTAATTAATTGTTAAAATATAATAATTATTTATATAGATATACTTTTTTATTTATGAAGATTTTATGAAGAAATTTTAGGTTAGACATGAATATTGCACAAATAAAAGTTTGGATAATATTACTATTATCAACTTTTATATTATTAATTGGTATAGTTTTTTCAATATTTTTGAGTTCTATATATTTAAGTCCACTAGGCCAAAATTATGCTAAAAAAGAATTAAATAAAGTAAATAAAATTGTAGAAAATGATTATTCAATCTTGAAAGAGGTTTTTAAAGATTTTACAATTTCAAATGAAGAAAAAATAATTATAGATAATTTGAATATTGTAAAAAATAATTCTGGTAATATAAAATTTATTATCCAAGAAAGAGATAGAAAAGTACTTTATAATAAAGGCATAATTAATAATTTTACTGATAAACCTAATAATAATTTAATATCAATAGGTAAATTCAGCATTGATTTTGCAGCATTTTTTAAAAAAGTTTTTTTTTATAAAGTAAAAAATGATTGTAACGATTATTTTCGTAACCCTTATACAGTATTTCAAGATAAAATTGAAGTTTATGAAATACAGTGTTCTTTTAATTTAAATAAAAACATGATGAGAATTTATAAAGGTGGAGACCTTAATAGTTCATATATTATTGCTAAAAGTATACCTATATATATAGATAAAAAAGTAGGTGTAGTTATTTATCTTTCATCAGATGCTAGGAATTTAGAGGAGGATTTAGGCATTATTCTTTTATCAATATTAACTCCAGTTATATTTAGTATTTTTTTAGTCTCTTTCTTTATAATATATTTGCAAAGATATTTGAGATTAAAAATTAATAGTAATTGGATTAATGCAAAAAATATTGCTCATAATTTAAAGAATAAGACTAATGCTATAAAATATTATAATTCTAAAAATTTTGATAACATTAAAATGTATAGAAATAATTCCATAAAAATTAACAATATAATTTCTAATTTAGATGATTTTATAGAGACATCATTAAATACTGCTCGGAATGATCATTATGAAACTGGAGATGACAATAGAAAAGATTTCATAGATTTTTTTACAATAATTGATTTATTAAAAAATTTATATCCTTCTAAGAATATTGATTTTAATCTAAATATTGATAGAAAAAAGATATATGTGATTAAAGGTGAAAAAAATAAAATAATTGAAGCTATTTCTTCCTCTATTGATAATAGTCTGTATTGGAATATATCAGATAACAAAATAATAATAAGTGTAAATAGCAATAATAATTTTTTAGAACTTATAGTAAGAGACCGTGGACCAGGTATTAGTAATAAGGATAAAAAAAATATTTTTTTAAAGGAATATAGTAAATCAGGTGGTAATGGAATTGGCTTGTATCTTGCAAAAAATACTGTAGTTTCATATGGGGGTAACCTTTATCCTTTAGACAGAAAAGGTGGAGGTCTAGATATGATATATAAATTTAAACTTATAAGTTAAATATTTATATATAACTTAGATAAGATATGACTAATGATTAAATTAAAAAGAAATATTATTTTATTTTCAATATCAGTTTTTCTATTAATAAGCTGCACTTCTTCTCAATATATTGAGCCTAAGCAACTTGATGCAGAAACTTCAGCTAAATCAATTCTTTCTAATAATATTAATGATCAAAAATTAATAGCTTATTTAAGTAGGTATAATTTATTTATTCCAGATAAAGATGATTATTGGAATTCTGACTTATTAGTAATGATTGCTTTGTATAATAATAAAAATTTAGAAATGAAGAGGGTAGAGTATGGTCTAGTGGCAGCTGATATACAAGTAATAACTGCAGGTTTTAAAAATAATATTTTAAATCCTACAACAGAATATCATACTAAGGGTAAACCATTTACAATTGGTTTGAGTTTAGAAGTTCCTACAAACAATATTTCCATTAAAAAAATTAAACTAGATTTAATAAAAATTAAGACTTTAACTAAGGCTTTAGAAATAATTTTACCAGCATGGGAAATTCGTACTAATGTTATGAAGTCTATTGCAAAAATATTAAAATATGAAGAAGAGTACATTTTAGAAAACAATATAACTAATAAAATGGACAAAAATTTGAACATTATGAATGGATTATTTGAGCAGGGATTAATTTCTTCAATTTTATTAAATAATTATAAGAAAGATTTAGAAGAAAGAATTAGTAATTTAGAGATTATTAGATCTAAAATTAAAGCCTCTAGAATAAACCTATCTAGTAATTTAAACTTACCAATAGATTTAATAATAAGCATGAAAATTGCATTAGAAGATAGTAAAACTGCAACAATAGAAGAATTAGAATCTAAATTAGAGGAAAAATTAAATTTTGCCTTAGTTAGCAGAGGAGATGTTTTGACTTCTTTATCTAAATATGCTGAGTCTGAGTCTGAGTTAAGATTATTAGTTGCAGAAGAAAATAATATAATACAATCTTTATCACCAGCTATCCTTTGGGATCAAACTGATCTAATATTTAATTTAACTGGTGCTTTATTATTGAAAAATGAAGAAATTACGGATGCTAAAATGAATAAGGCAATTTTAAAAAGAGATTTATATAAAGCAAGCTTTGAAGCAACTCAAAGTATTATACTTCAAGAAGTATATAATTCATTTTCTAAAATGTTGATTGTAAATGCTGAGTATTATGCGTGTTTATCTTTGCTGCAGAATTCTAAATTAAATTTAGAAATGATAATAAATAGAAGGAAAAAAGGAGATGTAAGTAATCTTGATGTTTTACAAGCAGAGTTATTAACTTTACAAAGAGAAAAATTATTATCTGATATTAAATATAATAGGTTATTTTCTTTTTTAGATTTTGAAAACAGTCTGGGTCATAGCTACAATAATAAAGATTTTCTTCCTAAAGATGCTTATTATCCTATAGATTATTTTACAAATTCATATAAAGATAATTCTCAATGAAAAAAATAATATATGTATTGATAGGAGTTTTAATTGGTTTGCTAGTTTCTTTGCTATTATTCCAACCAAGGCTTGATTATTTTTTGGATGATGAGAGTGAATTAATTGATAATGAGATGAAGATTTATGACGATGATGATGATGACGATGATGATTATGAAATTAATAGAGTAGAGTACTATAAAGATAAATTAGCTATAAAATTATCTGATGATGAAATTAAGGATGCTGGAATTATTGTTTTTAAATTAACACAAGATAAAATCACATTAGAAGAAGAAATAAACGCTATATCCATAGGTTATAAAAACTTATTAGATATAGTTAGTAAATATGACGTTTTGAATGTACATCTTAGTAAGAGCAAAATTAACAAAACACATAATGAAAGAATATATTTGAGATTGAAATCTCTTTATGATGAGCAGGGTAGTATTGCTCTTAAAGATTTGGAGGAAGTAGAGTTTAAAATTGAATCAATTAAAGCTGATATGAATTCAATACAAAAAGATATAGATTTTCTTATTAGTGAAATAAAATTAGAATACGGCAGTATATTAGTGGATGATGTTCTTAGTGAAAGAAAGATTTTTACTTCTTTAATAAATAATTCTTCTTCTTTAATAATCATAGAAAATGTTAATTTAACTAATAAAAATAGAAATTATAAATTTAATAATGAAGAATTAATTTTTCTTAGCCCTTATAATGGGAATTCAAATTTAAGAGGTAACGTAGGTATATTTTTATTACAAAATATAAAAATTTCATCAAATAGCAAATTAACTGTTTTCCTGGAAAATGAAGACTTGATTGACGGTTATTTTATTCCAGAAAGTGCTTTACTCTATCACGGTGGAAAAGTATGGGCATATTTTAGAGAAAATAATGAACTTTTTTATAAGGAGGAGATAACTAATTTTTATTCTATAGATAATAATAAAGTTTTTAGTACTAACTCCTTATTAAATTTGAATATTGTAGTATCTGGAGCTCAAATATTATTAGCTGAGGAATTTCGCTCGCAAATTATGCAAGAAGATGATGATTAGAATTTATAATGTTTTATTCAATAATTAGATTATCCATATATAAACCTTTAATAACCATTTCCTTTGTTTTATTAATTTCTCTTTTTTGTTCTTGGAAATTATTTCAAACGTCTTTAGATATTTTTCCTGAGTTTTCGCCTAAATTAGTTGTTATTCAAACTGAATCTCAAGGTCTATCAGCTGAGCAGGTTGAGAATAACGTTACAAGACCGCTTGAGTCCTATTTGGCAGCTATACCTAGTATGGATTATTTGAGATCTGAATCTATTGCAGGTCTATCTGTAATAACCTTAACTTTTAAAGAAAATTCAGATCATAATGTTAATAGACAACTAGTCTTGGAAAAACTTAATGGTGTTAAAAATATACTCCCATCTAATGCAAATACTCCTTTAATGATGCCTTTAGCTTCTTCAGCTGCTACAATTATGACTATAGGTTTTACTTCTGAAGAAAAAAATTTATTAGATTTAAGAACTTTTGTAGATCAACATATTTCACCGGCTTTATTATCTTTAAATGGTGTAGCTGATGTAAATGTCTTTGGGGGTTATGAGAAGCAATTAAGTATAATATTAGATAAAGATAAACTTCTGAAATATTTTATTAGCCTTGAAAGTATTATTGATCATATCAAAGCATCTAACTTAATTGTATCTGGTTCAATTCAAACTCCTAATCAGGAATTACAAATTGTCTCAAATAATGTAATCCCTATTGAGAAAATTAGAGAAATAAATCTTTTAAATGAGAATGGCCAATATTTTAAGTTAAAGGATATAGCAACTATAAAATTTACTGCTGCAAAACAAATTAGTAAAGCTAGTATTGAAGCTACAGATGGTATTGTTCTAATGATCATTGGACAGTTAGATGCTGACACTGTTTCTATAACAAAATCTATAGATCAATCTTTAAGTAAACTTAAAGCTTTAATTAGAAGTAATAAAATTGAATTGCATGATCAAATTTTTAGGCCTGCTAATTATATTTTAAAAAGCTTAGAAAGTATTTTAGATCATTTAGTTCTAGGTGGATGTTTAGTATTAATTGTACTTATCATTTTTATGTTTAATCTTAAAGCTGCATTAATTTCAGCTTTATCAATACCTATTTCACTTCTATTAGCATCTATTTTAACATTAAGTACTGGTACAAGTTTAAATATAATGGTTATAGCTGGCTTAGCTATAGCACTAGGTGAAGTTGTTGACGATGCTATTATAGATGTTGAAAATATACTTAGACGATTAAGAGAAAATGCTAAGTTAAAAAATCCACTAAATACTCTAAGAGTTATCTATAAAGCATCTCTAGAAGTTAGAGGTTCTGTTATTTATGCCTCATTAATAGTAATGCTAGTATTTGTGCCTTTACTTTTATTATCTGGATTAGTTGGTAGAATGTTTGCTCCATTAGGTATAGCTTATATACTAGCAATTTTTTCATCCTTAATTTCTGCACTGACATTGACACCAGCTCTATCAAGCATAAGTTTTAGAAAATATACAGAAACAAAAGAGCCGTTTGTAATAAATTTAATATCCCCTCTTTATAAGAAAATATTATCTTATATTACATCATTCCCTAAGTTATATTCTATTATTGCACTCTTACTATGTTCTTCAGGAATCATTTTAGCACCTAAATTGAATTTTGGTTTTTTACCAGACTTAAGGGAAGGGCATTTTATGATTCATACATCTTCGATTACAGGAACTTCCTTATCTGAAACAATGAGAATTGGAGATAATATTAGCAGTAAAGTTTTGCAGATAGAAGGTGTTAAAACTATATCACAGTGGGCGGGAAGGGCAGAAAGAGGTGCAGATTCCTTTGGAAGCCATTATTCAGAATTTGAGGTTGAATTATATGATTTGACTGGAGAAAAAGAGCAGATAGTACATGATAAGATTAGAGAGGTATTAATTAATACACCTGGAATATCTTTTGAACTAAACTCTTTTTTAGTTGAAAGAGTAGATGAAACTTCTTCAGGTTTTACTTCACCGATTGTAATTCAAATTTTTGGTAATAGTTTAGTTAATATAGATATTGCTAGTAATAAACTACATCAAGGTTTATTAGAAAGTAATTTGCTGAGAGATGTTCAATTAAAGTCTGTACTTGATAAACCACAAATTAATATTGAATTTAACAATAAATTATTAGCTAAAAATAATATTTCACTTAATCAAGCTAAATTATTTATTAATACTGCGATAGATGGATTTATAATTGATAACTATTATGAAGATGTTTTACTTATACCTGTAGTACTTTTGTATAAAGATCAAAATCAAATAGAAAGTATTGATTATATAAAAAACTTGGTTTTGTTTAATAAGCTAGGTCAGCCAATAAAACTAAAGGATATATCTGAAATATCTATAACGAAAGGACGCTATAATATTCTTCATGATTCTGGAAGAAAAGTGCAAATTATAACTTTAAAACCATTAGGGGGAGCTATCAATTCAGCATTAAATGAAATTAATAATATTATAAATAATATTAATTTAGGCGATAATATTTATATTAATATAACTGGAAGTGCGGTAGAAGGAAATGAAGCTCGAAAAGAACTAATAATTATCTCATTTTTAATTATGATAGCAGTATTATTTCTTGTCCTATTAGCTATAGGAAATATGAGAAATACTTTACTAGTTTTAATAAATTTACCTTTTGCCTTAATTGGAGGTTTAATTGCAGCTTTAATTGGAGGCGGTATATTATCTATAGGATCAGTTGTGGGATTTATAACCTTATTTGGTATAACTTTAAGAAACTCTATTATGTTAATTTCTCATTATCAGCATTTAGTATTTAAAGTTGGTTTAAAATGGAATAAGGATACTGTAATAAAAGGAGCAACAGAAAGGTTGCCGTCTATATTAATGACAGGATTAGTTACAGCACTTGCAATGGTTCCTATTGCTTTTGATTCGGATAATGCCGGCAGAGAAATTATGGGTCCTATGGCATTTATAATTATAGGAGGCTTGACATCTTCTACTATTTTAAACTTACTTATTTTGCCAGCTTTTATGTTAGCTTTCGGATCTTTTAATAAAAAATCATAATAATACTAAGCTGCTTCTTCTATCATTTCTTCTAGTTGTGAGGATAAATCATAAATACTATTTATAGATATTTTATTGTTTGCAACTTCATTTAATTGTTGTTTCCATATTTTTGTGCCTTGAACTCCATAGAATAAATTAAACAATGGTCTTACTAATCTTCGTTGTGAATGACCTAGACTAATATATTTACTTGCATATTTTAAGTATTTACCAATTATTTCTGATCGAGACATATTGATTTTATTATTATAAAATAAATTATCTGTATCACTGAGCATCCAGGGATTGTCCCAAGCTGCTCTTCCAATCATGCTTCCATCAAAAGTATTTAGATGCCACTTAGCTTCTTTTAGATTTTTAATACCACCATTAAGTATAATATTCATATCTTTAAAGGTATTTTTAATATATTTAACTCTTTCATAATTTAAAGGAGGGATCGTTCTGTTTTCATGAGGACTTAATCCCTTAAGTATGGCTATTCTTGCGTGAATTATAACTGTTTTAACATTTTTAGATTGCAATTCTGTAATAAATTCTCCTAAAAATTCATCAGTATCAAAATTATCCAAGCCTATTCTAGTTTTAACGGTAATAGGAATATCTGTTTCTTCCTTAATTGCATCTATCATTTTACCAACTTTAATAGGTTCTTTCATTAAGCAAGCACCAAAGTTACCGTTAATGACCTTATTAGAAGGACATCCACAATTAATATTAATTTCTTGAAAATTTTCTTTTGAAAAAATATTAGCTGCTTTTTTTGCTAAAATTGGATCAGAGCATCCAATCTGTAATGCAACAGGACTTGAACAATCTGCCTCTATATTAAATCTTTTATTTTGATCATGTATAATAGTATTAACATTGATCATCTCGGTATATAAAAGTATATTTTTAGAAATTAATCTCATTAGATTTCTAAAATGTAAGTCTGTTCTATCCATCATAGGAGCTATTGATAATAAATTAGGATTTTCATTTTGCATTAAATCAACCTTTGTTTATAAGTTTAGCAGCTTCAATTGCAAAGTAACTTAATATACCGTTTGCTCCTGCTCTTTTAAAGCAAGTTAAAGATTCTATTATAGCCTTGTCTTTATCTATATATTTATCATTAACAGCGGACATTATCATTGAATATTCACCTGACACTTGATAAGCATATGTTGGCATTTTAAAAGTGGACTTTATTCTGTAAATTATATCCAGATATGGCATACCTGGTTTTACCATAACCATATCTGCTCCTTCAGATATATCTAAACTAACTTCTCTTAATGCTTCATCAGAATTAGAAAAGTCCATTTGATAACTTTTTTTTGATTTACTACTGAGGTTTGTTTCAGATCCTATAGCATTTCTAAATGGCCCATAGAAACATGAAGCATATTTTGCAGCATAAGACATAATTTGCGTATTTTTGAAGCCATAGTTATCTAGTTCTGTTCTGATTGCTTGAACTCTTCCATCCATCATATCACTAGGAGCAATTATATCAGAGCCAGCTTTTGCTTGAATGATAGCTTGTTTACATAATATACTTAAAGTTTCATCATTTAATATTTCATTATTTTTTATAATACCATCATGTCCATGACTAGTGTATGGATCAAGTGCTACATCAGTAATAATACCAATATCTTTAATGTTATCTTTTATTAATCTAGTAGCTCTACATACTATATTTTCTTCATTAAGAGCTTCTGAACCATTTTCATCTTTTAACGAGTTATTTGTTTCGGGAAATAGTGCAATAGCAGGTAATCCTAATTCTTTGGCTTCTTGAACTATTGCAACAACTTCATTTACTGGAATCCTATAGACACCGGGCATAGAAGTTATAGGAGTTTTATTATCAGAATCAGTAACAAAAATTGGAAGTATTAGGTCATTTACACTAATCTGATTTTCTTTAACTAAACGTCTGCTCCAATCAGATTTTCTATTTCTTCTCATTCTTATATTTGGATACGAAGCAATATTTATATTATTAGTCATAATTATTTCCTAATTAAATAGAGTATATTATAATATAATAGTGTATTTTTACAAAATTCTTGTAACTTAATAACTAGTTTAGTCAAGAGAATACATTTATATTAATTTTTATAGGTATCGGAATAATTATGGATTTTACATTAACTAATGACCAAACTGCAATTAAGTCTATGGTTCAATCTTTTGCAAAAGAAAAAATGGAACCTTTTGCTAATAAGTGGGACCAAGAAAAAACCTTACCAATAGATGTTCTAAGAGAAGCAGCTAAATTAGGTTTAGGAGGAATTTATATACCTGAAAAGTTTGGTGGAACAGGTCTTGGTCGTTTAGATGCGTCAATTATATTTGAAGATCTTTCAACTGCATGCCCTTCTACTGCTGCTTTTTTATCAATTCATAATATGGCTGCCTGGATGATTTCTAAATATGGTTCAGATTTTCATTTTGATAATTATCTGCCAAAGTTATTATCTATGGAATCTATTTCATCATATTGTTTAACAGAACCCGGTTCGGGTTCTGATGCGGCTGCTTTAAGAACTACAGCAGAGAAAAATGGAGATTATTATATACTTAATGGAACGAAAGCTTTTATTTCTGGGGCAACCGTATCAGACATATATTTAACTATGGTTAGAACAGGAGATAAGAGTTCTAATGGTATTTCCTGTATTATAGTAGATAAAAATACTGAAGGATTGTCTTTTGGAAAGTTAGAGACTAAAATGGGATGGAATTCTCAACCTACCGCACAAGTAATATTTGAAAATTGTAAAGTACCTATAAAGAATTTGATAGGAAAAGAAGGGGATGGTTTTAAAATAGCTATGCAGGGATTAGACGGTGGAAGAATTAATATTGCATCATGTTCTCTTGGTGCTGCTCGAGCATGTTTAGAAAAATCACTAATATATGTAAATGATAGAAAGCAATTTGGTAAAAAAATATCTGAATTTCAAGCTACTCAATTTAAATTAGCTGATATGGCTACACAGTTAGAAGCTGCAAGGCTAATGGTTTTAAAAGCTGCCTCTGAATTAGATAACTTAGGACAAGAAACAACTAAATCTTGTGCTATGGCAAAAAGATTTGCAACTGATATAGGTTTTGCAATTTGTAATGAGGCATTACAATTACATGGTGGATATGGTTATTTATCAGAATATCAAATAGAAAGATACGTAAGAGATCTTCGTGTTCATCAAATCTTAGAGGGTACTAATGAAGTAATGAGAGTTATTATTTCTAGGGCTTTATTAAATAATAGGTAGATTAGTATGACTATAAGATATATTGAAAAAAATAATGCTGCTATAATAACATTAAATAGAGCTAAATATTTAAATACTCTATCATTTGAAATGATAAATAAAATATATAAGCACCTTAAGGCTATTTCAAAAAATAATAATATTCATATGGTTATTTTTAAGGGAGAGGGTGATAGAGCCTTTTGCGCTGGTGGAGATGTTAAAAGCTTTTATGAAGAAAAATCTACTAATTCAAATCAATTAAGGAAAAAATTTTTTTATAAGGAAT
>JAQWLZ010000038.1 GCA_029247025.1 Alphaproteobacteria bacterium
TTTGCTACATTATACCCATTTGAAACAACATATTTATATTCTATGAAGGAAAGATATATAAAAAATATGAATGTTAATGATGTAATAGATAGTTTTAAACCTCCAATATATTTTAAAAGAAAAGAAAATATTAAACGCCATACAAAAGAGTGGTCTATCACAATGATAAACCAAGCATTAGTATTAATAGAAAATGCAGAAATAAACTGCAAAAAACTAAGAGCTAACCCTAATAATATTGCTAAGCAAACTATTTTAAACTTAGGCCTGATGAAAAAAAATGAAAGTATTAGCTTTTAATTTTATCTATAAGCTCATCTAATTGGTCTAAGTTTTTATAAGTAAATGTAATTTTTCCTTTTCCGTTTTTATCTTCTATTGACGTCTTAAGGCCAGAGCTAGCCTCTATTTCCTTTTCTAAATTTAAAATATTTATATCTAGTTCTTTCTTATTCTTACTTTTAGCTATAGATCCTACTTTTAATAATTCCTCAACCTGTCTAACATTTAATTTCTTGCTAATGATAACTTTAGCTAATGACAAACTATTTGGATTTCCAATTAAAGGGCGGGCCTGACCAACATTTATTTTTTTTTCTTCTAATAACTTCTGAACATCCTTTGGTAAGCTCAATAGTCTGATAAAATTTGAAATATATGCTCTGCTTCTATGCATAGTATTAGATAATTCTTCGTGCGTTATAGAAAACTTTTCCATTACTTTTTTATAACCTTTTGCCTCATCAATCGCAGATAAATTTTCTCTTTGAATATTTTCAATTAATGCAATGATAGCGACTTCTTCATCCTTTATATTTTTTATATGTGCAGGAATTTCATGAAGGCCGGCTATTTGGGCTGCTCTCCATCGTCTTTCACCCGCTATTATTTGCCAAGCTTTTTCTTTTCCTTTTATTTCTTTTACTATTATAGGCTGAAGAACACCTTTATCTTTTATTGAATCCGCTAATTGTTCTAAAAGTTCTTTATCAAATGACTTCCTGGGTTGTAGAGGGTTTGGCTTTATTAACTCTATTGGTAAATTATCAAAAATATTATTTTTTTTGTTATTTTTATCATTCTGTTCTTTATTTTCTTGAAATAATGCTTCTATACCTCTTCCTAATCCTCTCTTATTGTTTTTTGGCATTCTTTTCTCCCATTATTGAATTCTTTTTATCATTTCTTTAGCTAAAGAAATATAGGCTTGACTACCACTAGAATTAATATCGTATAATATTGCCGGTAAACCGTGGGATGGGGCTTCTGAAAGCCTTACATTCCGGGGTATAATTGTTTTAAAAACGTCTTTACCAAAATATTTTTTTACTTCTTCTTTTACTTCCGCGCTAATTCTATTTCTCTTATCATACATTGTTAGCAAGATGCCTTCTATATATATAGAAGAGTTTAAATTTTCCTTAATTCTTGAAATCGTTTTTTTAAGGTGAGACAAGCCTTCTAAGGCAAAAAATTCACATTGTAGTGGAATAAGTAAAGAGTCTGCCGCTGTTAAAGCATTTATTGTCAGCAGGCCAAGTGAAGGCGGGCAATCAATAAATACAAAATCGTATTTAGATTTAAGGTAAGTAGAATATCTCTGAAGTCTTTTCATTCTATCTTTTACATCAACTAATTCTACTTCTACAGCACTCAGGTCTACTGTCGCAGGTATTATTTCTAAACCTGGTATTATCGAAGCTTTTATAGAGCTCTCTATATTTTTTTCTTCTCCAAGCATTTCATATGAGCCATTTTTTCTATCCTTTTCCTCTATACCTAATCCTGTGGAAGCGTTTCCCTGAGGATCTAAGTCTATTAATAAAACAGACTTCTTAATCGCGGCCATAGAGGTGGCTATATTTATTGCAGTAGTTGTTTTTCCTACACCTCCTTTTTGATTGGTTACTGCTATAATTTTGCATTTTTTATTACTTATCGTCATTAATTTTCTCGAAGTTGTTTATAATAATTATATTGCTCTCTTTTGAAGTTATACTCTTAACCAGTTTATAGTCTATATGAAAACGTTTTTGAGCAAACAGCAACTCTTTTTTCCAATTTATTCCTTTAGGAAAAATACATACGCCTTTTTTTGACAATAAAGGTAGAGATATCTCCAATAATGCTGACAACGAAGACACAGCTCTAGCAATGACAGCATTAGCAGAGCCAAAAGGCAATGATTCTGCCCTAATGTTATCAATGATAACATTAGTATTCGTTTTTCTTTTTGCTTCTATTAAAAAAGTGCACTTTTTCTTGTTAGACTCACACAAGACCATGTCTTTTCTCCCCATTATAGCCAGCACTAGGCCGGGAAATCCTGCGCCTGAGCCTATATCGTACAAAGCCTTTCCTTCTTGTACAGGTGGCAACAAATGATATAATTGGGCGCTATCTATAACGTGTCTCTCCCACATGTTTTCTAAAGTTGAGGAGCCAACTAAATTAAGCTTTTTTTGCCAAGATTTTATTAAACAACAATATATTTCAAGCTTTTCCCGCTCCTCTTTAGAAAAGGAAAATGTACTTAGCCTCATGGTTAAGCGGCCAATTGGCGCATATAAATTATTACAGCGCCTATTGCAGCTGGAGTAATGCCAGGAAGAGAAGAAGCTTGGGCTATAGTTTCGGGCCTTGCCGTATTTAGCAACTCCTTAGCCTCATTAGATAGAGAACCAACAGATGCATAATCGATATTTCTAGGAATTCTTAGCTTACTATCTTTTCTATATGTTTTAATATCATTTTTCTGTCGCTCAATATAGATAGCATATTGACATTCTATTTCTAGCTGTGTCGCAATTTTTGGCTCTACTTTAAGTTCAGGCCATATATTACTTATATGCGTGAAAGCAATGTCTGGAAAAGATAAAAGATCAATAGCAGTTCTCCTGACACCATCTTTTCTTATGTTAAGACCTTCTTTTATACCTTCATCCGGTGTTAGGCTTAATTCCTTCATAATTTTATATGCTTGGTTTATTTTATTTTTCTTTTCTGAATATAATTTCCACCTCTTTTTAGAAACAACTCCTATGTTATAGCCCTGCTCAGTAAGCCTTTGGTCCGCATTATCTATTCTAAGCCTTAATCTATATTCTGCTCTAGAAGTGAACATTCTATATGGTTCTGGAGCTCCTCTTGTAACCAAATCATCAATCATAACTCCTAAATAAGCATCTGCCCTATCTAAAATAAAAGGCTTTCTTTTTAACACCTTTAATGCTGCATTTATTCCAGCTATTATACCTTGACCTGCGGCTTCCTCATAGCCTGTAGTGCCGTTAATTTGGCCTGCTAAAAATAAGCCTGAAACTTTTTTTAATTCAAGGGAAGATGAGCATTCTCTTGGGTCAACAAAATCATAAGCAATTGCATAGCCCGGCCTTAATATTTTAGCTTTTTCTAAACCAGGCATTAATTTAATTATTTTTTCTTGGATTTCTTCTGGTAAGGACGTTGAAATACCATTTGGGTATACAGTATTATCATCCAAACCTTCAGGCTCTAAAAATACTTGATGCCTATCTCTATCAGAAAACCTCATTACTTTATCTTCGATTGAAGGACAGTACCTAGGACCTTTAGCATCAATTTTCCCTGAATACATTGCTGATTTTTTTATATTTCTTTTAATTAGCTTATGAATTTCTTTATTTGTATATGTAACTCGGCACTCTACTTGCCTGTTGCTAGGCTTCGTATTAAATTCAGAAAACATTTCAGGATTCTCATCGCCTAACTGTTTTTCTAAAACATCCCAATTTATTGTCTTTCCGTCTAAACGAGGCGGTGTACCAGTTTTTAACCTTCCCATAGAAAGATTAAAACGGCGCAAATCCTTGGCCAAGCTTACAGAAGGAGGCTCTCCAACCCTTCCTGCAGCTATAGTTTTAGACCCCATGTGAATAACGCCATTTAAAAAAGTCCCTGTAGTCAAAATTATTGCTTTAGCTAAAATAGTCTCTCCGCTTTCTAAACGAACCCCTTTAATCTCCTCTTTATTTTCTTCTACAAAACTGCTAACAGTTCCTGAAAGGACAACTAAATCTTTCTGGCCTGCTATTGCCTTTTGCATCGCTTCTCTATAAATCTTTCTGTCGGCTTGGCACCTAGGCCCCCTTACTGCTGCACCTCTACTTCTATTTAACAACCGAAACTGTATTCCTGCCTCATCTGCGACTAGACCCATCAAGCCATCTAAAGCATCTATTTCCTTAACTAGATGCCCTTTTCCTATGCCCCCTATTGCAGGATTACATGACATTTCGCCTATTTTAGCTTTATCTTGTGTAATGAGAAGAGTTTTAACGCCCATACGCGCGGCGGCCGCGGCAGCCTCACAGCCCGCATGCCCCCCACCAATAACAATTACCTCTATATTTTTTTTATTAATATTTAACATAATGACTATTTACTATATTTTTTAAAATGTTTCACGTGAAACCTTCATTTTCCGATACAAAAACCAGAAAAAATTTCATCTAACACATCTTCTATATCAATAATGCCAACTATTCTACCTAAAGATACAGAGGCTGACCTTATAAAGTCTGCCGAAATATCTATTTTATCTTTTTTTGCCTCTTCTATAGCTAGCTCCAGGCTGTCTTTTGTGTCTCTCAAGTGATTTATATGTCTTATTCTATTAGGGCCTACAGATAAATCAGATGAAGCGGTCAGTTTCTTTACCTCCCTAGATAGATTATCTAAAAATATATCTATTCCTTGTTTAGTTTTGCATGAAACACCAAAGCCTCTTTTTTTAAGACGGCTATAATCCTTAACTAAGTCTATTTTATTAAAGACATGAATAATTTTAGCCTCTCTGTATTTAGATAAATCCAATACTGCTTCTTTTGAGTTTTTTCGCGCAGAACTTATGGACAGAACTATATCAGCATTCTTAGCGGCACTTTTTGATCTGCTTACGCCCTCTTTCTCTATTTTGTTCCTTGCTTCTCTTATGCCTGCTGTATCATAAACTGTTACAGGAACTCCTCCTAAATCCAGTCGGGCCTCTATAGTGTCCCTTGTTGTCCCTGCGTGTGCAGATACAATAGCACGGTCTTCGTTTAATAAAGTATTTATAAGGCTTGATTTTCCTACATTTGGGGCCCCTATTAAGGCTATCTTCAAACCACTCCTAAGCCTTTCTCCTGTTATTCCTTTTTCTAGGTCTTTTTCTATATTTTTTATTAGTAAGGATAGTTTTTTAATAAAATTATTTTTTTCTGCTTTTTGAGAAACGTCTCCCTCATCAGAAAAATCCAGAAAAGCCTCCATTTCAGCCCTAATCCAAACAAGCTCTTTTCTCCACTCTAAATACTTTTTAGATAGCTCTCCCTTTAATAGTCGTAAAGACTGTACTCTTTGTTCTTTAGTTTCTGAGGCTATTAAATCTGCCAAACCTTCTACTTCTAAAAGATCCATTTTTCCGTTAATTAAAGCTCTTTTAGTAAACTCGCCTGGCTCAGCTGGCCTCAGGCCTTTAATGGAGGAAAGAAACAAAAAAACTTCATCAACAACTGCTATAGAGCCATGAAGATGAAGCTCAGCCAAGTCTTCTCCTGTAATGCTTTCTTTCTCCGGAAAAAAACAAACCAACGAAATATCTATAATTTCTTTTATAGAAGTCTTAAGCTTTGTTAAAACTAGTTTTCTTGGCTCTAATTTTTTTACTCCTAATAATTGCAATACTTCTGTCGCGGAAGGCCCGCTTATCCTAATTATTGCAATAGCTGCAGGCAAAGATCCGCTAGATAAGGCATAAATTGTTTGAGGGCTATCCATTTTTCTCCCGAAAAAGCAAATGTTTCACGTGAAACATATATTTATTTAATTGTTATTTATATATTATACCATATAATTAAAATTTTAGGAGAACGATTATGCCCTCAGGTTATATAGATATACAGTCTTCCGACGAAAAAGGTACATTTAAAGCTTATTTTGCCTCCAGGCCTTACCTTTCCGATCTTCCAAGGCCTCCAGGAATTGTTATTATTCAAGAAATATTTGGTGTTAGCCCTTTCCTGAAGGAAATGGCCAATCGTTATGCTGCGCATGGGTTCGCAGTCGTAGTTCCTGACTTATTTTGGAGGTTAGAGGCTCCTCTAACAGAGCTCCCCGACCAATCTGAAACTGCCACGCAAAAAGCCTTTGAATTATATAATAAATTTGATGTTGATAAAGGGGTAGACGATATTGCTGCGTCCTTAAGGTGGCTAAGAGAAAATGAAAATACATCTGGAAAAACGGCAGTGGTTGGATATTGTTTAGGTGGTCTTCTTGCTTTTTTATCTGGCTGCCAATTAGATATAGATGCTGCGATAGGATATTATGGCGTTGGCATAGAAAAAAATTTAGAAAATAAAAACATGATTAGAAAGCCAATAATGCTGCATTTTGCAGAAAATGATGGCTTTGTGCCTGCAGAAATAAGAAAGGATCTAGAAGAAAGCTTTTCTGGTAACGACTTAGTTACTATTAATAATTACAGTGGTTGTGACCATGGCTTTGCACGAACAGGAGGGTCAAATTATGATAAAGCTGCTGCAGAAATTAGCGACACACGAACATTAGCCTTATTAAAAAAATCATTGGCTTAAATTAGGAGAAAAATAATGCATACTAACGCAATAATGGTTCATAAATTAGGAGGACCAGAAGAAATGATGTGGGAGCAAATAGAAGTTGCTTCCCCAAAAGAGAACGAAGTTCTTATTAAGCAGACAGCAATAGGTCTTAATTTTATAGATACCTATTTTAGATCAGGCCTTTATCCAACTCCTCTGCCAACACCTATTGGTATGGAAGCTGCGGGGATTATAGAAGAAACTGGCCCAGGAGTTACTGAATTTAAAGTAGGAGATAGGGTTGCCTATGCTTCCTCTCCATTAGGCAGCTATTCTGAGCTTAGAGTGTTTCCTACAAATAACTTAGTTAAAATCCCAGATGATATCTCAGATGACCTTGCTGCAGCTATTATGCTCAAAGGAATGACAGCAGAATACCTTGTAAGAAGAACTTTTAAAGTAGAATCAGGGCAAACAGTGTTATTTCATGCCGCTGCAGGTGGGGTAGGCCTTATAGCCTGCCAATGGTTAAAATCAATAGGGGCTAACGTTATAGGCACTGTAGGGTCAAACGAAAAAGCCGAATTAGCTAGAGCCAATGGTTGTGATCATACTATTCTTTATAAAGAGGAAAACTTTGTGGAAAAAGTGAAAGAAATTACTAATGGAGCTGGTGTGCCTGTTGTTTATGATAGCGTTGGTAAAGACACAGCTCTCCAAGGACTTGATTGTCTTTCTCCGCTAGGGCTTTTAGTGGTTTTTGGAAATTCTTCAGGTAATGCACCTGCTATAGAGCCTGGCCTTCTAGCAACTAAGGGCAGTTTATATGTTACTCGCCCAACGTTATTTAGCTATAATAATACAAGAGAAAAATTAGTAGAAAGTGCTAATCATGTTTTTAATATGGTTAGAAACGGAAATATTACTATAAAAATTGGAGCTAAATATGCCCTTAAAGATGCAGTGCAGGCACATAAGGACTTAGAAGCACGGAGAACCACTGGGTGCATATTGTTAATGCCATAAGCCCCATTTATTAGCGGTTCTTTTTTTTAAGATTATAGAAATACCTTTTTATTGAAGGTCTCATAGCCATATAAGAGCCGCTTAAAGATAAAAATACTATTAGCATGCTGGTAATAAAAAATATAAACATAACAAATGGGCCAAAAAACCTCCCATTATGCAAGTCTGCAAATAATCTTAGTGCTTGAACACCAGGACCTTGGACCTGAAGCAAATAGTAACTTGCTATTTGTTCATCTGGTGCAGCTAAAACGTTTTCCTTATAATTATTGTTTCCTTCTCTAAGCAAAGAAAAATCAAGGTTTGTTTTTATAGCATAAATATTTTCGTCAGCTGCTTGTATCAGAACTTCATTCTCACTCCTGCCTATAGATTTGGCTATAAACGGAATATTTTTTTCTTTGATTATCTCTAATTCATAGTCGCTTTCCTCTATAAGAAGGATTTTTTTCTTGTTTAGGACAAAGATAAAATTATCTATTTTAAGTACGCCAACTATATCCGTAGTATTGGTTTCTAAAACCATGTCTGATATTATGATTTTACTTTTAATGACTCCAACATCTTCATCAAGCCCCTCTAAAACTCTTACATCTGAAGGCTTGTACATATCATATAAATTATAGATGTAACTATTAGAAAAATAAGTGTCTTGTAGCTTAAAAGTAGAAGGATACATCAATACAGCGCCAGTTATTGATAAATGAATAACAATTAAGCAAACACTTATCCCTATAATTTTATGAAGCTTTTTAAGCATTTATATAAATTATTTACAGTTTATTTCTGGAACTAGGCTGTTCATTGCAAGGGCTAATCTTGCCATTTTTTCCATACTATTTACAGACAAAGTTGCGCCAGCAATCCCATCTATTCTTTTATCTAATTTAAATCCAGCTAGCATATTGATTCCCACAAATTGATCACGAAAACTAGGGTACTTAACTTCCCATCCATGTGTTTCACGATATACTAGTACATGTATGCTAGAAATGCGACAATTTTCAACTATAAAGCCTGCTGTTATAAGCTTAACCTTGCCTATACGCTCCAATATCCATGCCGTTTTGTCGTCTTGACGCCAATACTTCATTCTTATTTTTTTAAAGTTACTGCCCATTATCTCTTGAGCAATTTCTTTTACTTCGCCTTTAAACCGGAGGCCCTTTCTTCTAGGAATTTCTTCTGAAAAAGCCGTATTTAGAAATTCTTCTTTGCTTAAAAGAACATCTTCGCTAGAAGCATTAAATGAAAAAATCGTAATAAGTAGAAAAAGAAAAAAAAAGGGTAGAATAGAAGTTATTATAAGCTTTATATTAACCATTATTCTACCCTCCTTTGTTCTTAGAAGATAATTTATGTATATTTAGTAAAAAAATCTATACTAAAAATTATATCCCACACCCGCATTAAAGCCTAGAACTGAGTTAGAGCCAAATGTTTTCTTTCTTTGCCAGTCTGCTTTAAGTACGGCTTGATCCGTAAGCCACCAATTAAAACCAACAGAACTCATAGTAATATTGTTTTTAGTTGTTGTAGCATTTTTAGTTCCGGCTTTATCATCCCATTCTTGTCTTCTAACAAAAAAGCCTAGGCTTTGCTCACCAGTCAAATCGAAACGGTAACTTCCTTCAGTAAACCAGCCCCATTGATGATTTCGGCCATTTTCAGCACATTGATTTGCATCAGTAAGTACTGGAGGACAATCTAGGTCCCAGAAGCCATAAAAAGCCCTAGTACCAAAACCTCTAGATGGCATATAATTTGCATGTACCGCATGCATTTTACCAGTTACTTGTGGTCCAGTTTGGCCTTCATTCATATCTGGTGCATATTCCCATGAATAACCTAATTCTAGTCCTGGATAAGCACCAGTCCATCTAACGGCTCCTGAATATGCTTCTTTATTCATTGTTGCTGAAGCAACTTTATCTCTACCACTACGAATGTCACCTTGAGTAAATGTTAAACTAGAGTGAACACCAGCAATTATAGTTAGATTCATATCTGGAATTACATGAGTTCCTTGAATACCACCTTCCCAACGAGTGTTAGAGCAGATTTCTTTTTCTACTACATTTCTCTCTACACCATAAAAGGTAGGAGGCTCATGAATTTCATTAGTGATACCACATGGAATTAAAAACACACCATATTTCGCATTAGTATTAGGCATGCCATATTCACCCCAATTATGGTCAATATAAGCCTGCTCTAACTCAACTTCACCTTTTTCTTTAATTGTGCTTCCGCCACCAGCAATACTGTGCTCAAGCTCAAACTCAGAATTAAAGCCAACAGAATCATTGAATTGATGATTGAAGAATAAAACATATCTGTGAAAGTCAATTTTTCCAGAACCATTGCTATTGTTATAATGTAATTCACCATAACCACCAACAGAAGTTTTTGTCCACCAACCAGCTGCTCCGCTGTCTTCGGCGCTATCTTCTAAATCATCTATTCTATCTTGTAAATCTTTCATTGCATCTTTTAAGTCGCTCATTTCGTCTGCGCTAACACTAAAGGCAAACAAAGAAGCTATTAAAAAAACGAACATTCTGAAAAATTTGTTCATAATAGTGCTCCTTAATAATTATTTAAAAACTTACTTAATTCTCACAACTCCCAAAATACTAATATTTAATTCCTTTATGAGAATGAGAATCAGTATTAGTTGCACTTGATTATATAATGCGACTGATTCTCAATGTCAAAGCTAATACAGGCTGAGCATGAATTTATTTAAAGCATGTGTTAAAAATGCAACATATATTTATGCCGTATATATTGTTTTTTTATGTAAAAAATATCATTGACACTGCAAATCAGTCGCATATATAGTTGGTAAATGTGTGTTTTTATATAAAAAAGGAAAAAAAATGTATAAAATTAAATTTACTCTGTTCTTTTATGTTCTCTTGTCTTTTTCTTTTCTAGAAAAGTCTGCTTATGCGGCTAATGACAGTATTAATAGCCTAGCAAATAGTTACGCAAATTTAGTAAGCCATTATTACAATGAAGTATCTTTAAGCACACAAGAAATGCACAACGCAATAATTAAATTTGTACAAGCTCCGGATAATAACAGTTTAGCTAATGCGAAAAATAAATGGATAGCAGCACGATCAATTTATGGCATTACTGAAGCTTTTCGGTTTTATGGAGGGCCTATAGATGGAGTTAATAAATATGGCGAAGAAGGGCCCGAAGGCCTTATCAATGCATGGCCATTAAATGAAGCGTATATCGACTACGTAAAAGGCAGTCCTAATGCAGGCATAATTAATAATCTTACGCTGGAAATAAATAATAGAACTATTATTGCCGCAAACATGTCAGAAGACGATGCTGATGTTTCATCAGGTTGGCATGCGATAGAATTTTTGCTTTGGGGACAAGACTTTTCTCTTGAAACAACAGGAATGAGAGAGGCTAGTGATTACTTGCCTACCAATGAAATTAATATTAGAAGGAGAGCATACCTTGTAGCCACAAGCGCTTTATTACTTGAACATATCAATTGGCTGTCTATGGAATGGTTAGACAATGGAGAAGGAAGAAAAGCTTTTCTAAATAAAAACGATCCTGGTGGAGCTATATTAACAGGAATAGCAACATTGGCTGGATTTGAATTATCTTCAGAAAGAATTGCAACGGCTCTAGATTCTGGAGACCCTGAAGATGAACACTCTTGCTTCAGTGACCAAACACACAATGATGTTAGAGCTAACTTTAACGGAATAATAAATGTGTATCTTGGTAAAGGACTGAATGGCGAGAGTTTTAAGCCTTCTATTTCAGAGTTTGTTGCAAAAAATAATGTAAAGTTGCATGAAAATATTTTAGAAATTATTAATGAAACAAATATTTCGATAAATAATATTACAGTTCCCTTTGACAAAATGTTATCTGAGCCTAAGAATGGGCCGGGTAGACAAGCAGCAGAAAAAACTGTAAGCAACTTGTTAGTTCTTGCAAAAAACTTTAAAGAGGCAGGTAAAGATCTAAATTGGGAAGTAATTATAGCCGAATAAAAACTTTGTATAAAAGCTTAATAATATTTGTAGCTATAATATTATTCTTTACCACTAATAATATTAGCAGCAAAGAATATACTGACAGAATGGATAAGGAGATTTCTGTTAAAAGAGAAACACGCGAATCTTTTGCCGCGCCTATACCTTCTTTAGACCTTAATAAAATGCGTTTATTTACAGGCGGAAGACATCTGTTTCGTCGCTCCTGGACCCCTGCTCCAAGTTCAGTAAAAAGCTTAGACGGATTAGGTCCAGTATTTAACAGAGTAAGTTGTTCTGGCTGCCATGTTAAAGATGGAAGAGGAAGGCCTCCAAAAAAAGATGGTAAATTTAGGTCTATGGTGATTAAACTTTCACGAACAGAAAAAGGTGAAATTTATCCAGACCCTAATTATGGCTATCAATTAAATGATAAATCTATCTTAGGGGTGCCGTTTGAAGGAAAGACTTCAATAAATTACACAATAGTAAACCAAAAATTTGATGATGGTGCATCTATAAAGTTATCAAAACCTATATATTCTTTTCATTCTTTATCTTTTGGTCAACTTCATGAAGATACCAAATCTTCAGGCAGAGTTGCTCCAGTAGTATTTGGTTTAGGGCTTATTGAAGCTATCAAAGAAGAAGACATTCTTAAAAATGCGGACCCGAAAGATATAGATAAAGATGGTATATCTGGACGCGCCCATAAAATCACAGATGTTCCGTCTAAAAAAATTATGATAGGTAAATTTGGCTGGAAAGCAACGAGAGCTAGTTTACTTCATCATATAACAGGAGCCGCCTCTCAAGATATGGGATTAACATCGAATATTTTTCCTGAAACAAATTGTACGCAAACACAAAAAGCCTGCTTAGAACAAATAAATGGTGGAGACCCAGAAATTTCAGATGCTCAGATAGAGAGACTATTAGTATATATGCAAACTCTTGCTCCGCCGAGACAAAGAAAAGCAAAAGAAGAAAATATTATACAAGGCCGAAATTTATTTAAAAAAGTAGGATGTGAAAATTGTCATACAGCTTCTTATGTAACAGGAAAACACCCTAATCACCCAGAGTTAAGTAATAGAATTATTAAACCTTATAGTGATTTTCTTTTACATGATATGGGTAAAGGCTTAGATGATGAGGTTCGTGAAGGAAAAGCAAAAAGTTATGAATGGAAAACTCCGCCTTTATGGGGAATTGGGCTTATAAAAATAGTAAATAAGCATACTCGTTTTTTACATGATGGACGCGCAAAATCTATTGAGGAAGCTATTTTGTGGCATGAAGGAGAAGGACTTAGGGCTAAAAATAACTATATGTCTTTAAGCCTTAAAAATAGAAAAAAATTATTGGCTTTTTTAAATTCATTATAATCACTGATTCATGCTATCAAAAAACTCTGAATTAGTTTTAGTTCCTTTTAGTTTATCAACTAGAAATTCCATAGCGTCGCTCATTCCCATAGGGCCTAAAATCCTTCTTAGCATCCACATTTTTGATAGATCACCCTTTTCAACTAAAAGCTCTTCTTTTCGGGTTCCAGATTTTGCGATATCTATTGCAGGAAAAGTTCTCTTATCAGCAAGTTTACGATCAAGCACAATTTCCGAATTACCTGTTCCCTTAAACTCTTCAAAAATTACTTCGTCCATTCTTGATCCAGTTTCAATTAAAGCAGACGCTATAATAGTAAGAGAACCACCATCTTCTATATTTCTAGCAGCGCCAAAAAACCTTTTTGGTTTTTGTAAAGCATTGGCGTCTACACCACCAGTCAAAACTTTGCCCGAAGATGGAACAACAGTATTGTAAGCCCTTCCTAGCCTTGTAATAGAATCCAATAATATTACAACATCTCTTCCATGCTCTACTAGTCTTTTAGCTTTAGAAATAACCATTTCTGCAACTTGAACGTGACGCATAGCTGGCTCATCAAAAGTGGAAGATATAACCTCTCCTTTTACAGAGCGCTGCATATCAGTGACTTCTTCAGGTCTCTCGTCAATCAATAATACAAGGAGATATATTTCTGGATGGTTCTTTTCAATAGAATGAGCAATATTTTGAAGTAAAACTGTTTTTCCTGTTCTAGGAGGAGCAACTATTAGTCCTCTTTGTCCTTTTCCTAATGGGCTTACTAGCTCTATAACTCTACAAGAATTATCTCGGCTCTTATCTGGTTTTTCAGAATCTATTTCAAGCTTTATTCTTTCTTCCGGATATAATGGAGTTAAATTTTCAAACCTTACTTTATGCTTTACTTTATCAGGAGAATCGAAATTAATTTGATCAATTTTTAATAAAGCAAAATATCTTTCTCCTTCTTTTGGTTGACGTATTTGTCCCTCTACAGTATCGCCTGTTCTCAAACCAAATTTTCTTACTTGTGATGGTGATACGTATATATCATCTGGACCTGGTAAATAGTTACTTTCTGGCGCCCTTAAAAAACCAAAACCATCTGGAAGAATCTCAATGACCCCATCCCCATTAATAATATCCCCATTATCTGCTAAATTTTTCAATATTGAAAACATCAAATCTTGCTTTCTTCTATTTGAAGCGTTTTCTACTCCCTTTTCTTCTGCAAAGAGAATAAGGTCTGCAGGTGACATTTGTTTAAGTTCTTTTAAGTGCATTATAGGTCCTATATATGATTAAATATTTAAATGATTTGTATAATAGAATAAATGAGATTTAAAATTGTTGCTTATAACAGATACAATAATATTATTATTTCTGATTAAATGTCAAAATTTAAATTAATTAAAAGGCTTAACTACAACGAGTATAACAATTATTATTAATAAAAGTGTGGGGGCCTCATTGAGAAACCTAAAAAATTTTTGGCTATAAAAAGTGTTGTTTTTTATTAATACTTTTCTGCAATAACCAAAATAACCATGTAAACCTGACATTATAATAACTAAAATTAACTTTATTAATAGCCAATATGAATTGAAGTTAAAATCTACTTGAGGTGAAAAAATTAAAGTTGCTCCTAAAACCCAAGTTAAAATCATTGCAGGGTTCATAATATATTTAAGAAGTCTTTTTTCCATTAGTTCAAATGTTTCATTCATTTCTTTAGTGTTTTTTTTATTAGAATGGTAAACGAATAATCGAGGCAAATACAACATACCTGCCATCCAAGAAATAACGGCTATGATATGAAAAGCTTTTATATAAAGGTAAAAAGTCATCACACTTTGTCCCAAAAAGTATTGTAAAAACATTTATGGAAGTCTTCACTGCATACTCTAGTATTTAATATTTTATTTTTATTATTTTGTGTCACTAAATTAGCTAAGCTTTTTATAAAAAAGTCATTTTTACCTAGAGCCGGAGTCCTTAAATAAACTTCGCATCCATTGCTTAATGCAACTTCTTTGTATTCTATATCTAATTCAACTAAAGTTTCTGAATGCTCGCTAACAAAGGCTATAGGAATTAGTATTATAACTTCATTTTTTTTAGATGCTTTTATTATTTCTTCTTCTGTGGAGGGCCCTATCCATTTTAATGGCCCAACTTTACTTTGATAACAAATAGTGTGAAAAAATTTATAGTTATTTAAGCTATTTAAAACTTTAGAAACGGTTTTTTCAACTTGATTTTGATAGGGATCACCTTTTTTTATAATTTTTTCAGGTAATCCATGGGCGCTAAATAATAATCTTATCTTTTTTTTCTTCTTATTTTTTTTCTTTGCTATTTTAAGCACTTTAATTATTTCATGTACATGAGCTGATATAAAATCTTTATCTTCTGGGTAACAACATATAATTTTCGTCGGCACCTTGTACTTTCGCATATCTACCTCCTTCTTCCATGACTTTAATGAAGAACCAGAAGTCGTGGTTGAAAATTGTGGATACAGTGGCAAAAGTATAATTTCGTCTGGATGCCAGTTCTTAACATTTTTTAATGTCTCGTTTATAAAAGGTTTCCAATATCGCATAGATATAAAAACCTTATAATTATGTTTTTCTTTTTTTAGCATTTTTTCTAAAAGACTTTTTTGTTTATTAGTTTCTTCCAAAATTGGAGATTTTCCTCCCATAAAAGAATATATTTCTTTAGCGGTATTCTCTCTCTTAGATGAAATAAGCTTTGCTAAAAAATATCTAATTAGAGAAGGGGCCCCTATTATAGCAGGATCATTAAATAAATTAAATAAGAAGGGCTTAACTGCAGATAATTCATCTGGTCCACCTAAATTAAAAAGGATTACACCAACTTTTTTCTTCATTTCTTCCATTCTCTAATAGTCTTTATTAATAAATCAATGTTTTTAACAGGCGTTTCTTTAATAACCCCATGACCTAAGTTAAAAATATGGTTTACAGATGAAAATTTTTCTAAAATATTATTAGTGCTATTAACCAAATTATTTCCACCATGTAATAAAATTTCTGGGTCTAAATTACCTTGAAAGCAAATATTACGTTCTTTATTAATTATTAGATTATCTATTAATTTATTAATATTCGTATTTTGGTCTAGAGACAAACAATCAATATTAACATCATTAATATATTCTGGGTATAAGCTATCTGCATTTCTAGGAAAGCCTATTATGGGAATATAGGGATATTTTTGTTTTATATTTTTTACGATGTTATTATTAGGTTCTATACAAAATTCCCTAAACTTATTATTATCAACCGCTATTTTAGCATGAGACTCGAATATTTGAACAGCGTCTGCTCCTGCTTCTATCTGTTTTATAAGGTGATTAGTTATAAATATTTCTAATTTCTTTAGTAATTTTATAAATGTTTTTTCATAATTATTAAAAAAAGATACGCATTTTGAAAAAGTATTACTTCCTTTTCCTTCTATCATATATGCTGCTATTGTTAAAGGACCACCTGCAAAACCTATCAGCCCTTTATCAGGATTAAGCTGACTTTTAACCATATTTAAGCATTCATATACAGGTTCTAAAACATTATTATTTTTTAATTGTAGTTCAAAAATTTCAGATTCTTTTTTTATAGGCTTTAAGGAAGGGCCCTCATTTTCTATAAATTTTAAATCCCTATTACAGGCCATTGGAATAGTTAAAATATCTGAAAAAATAATTGCAGCATCTAAATCAAATCTTTTTAGTGGCTGTAATGTTACTTCTGCAGATAATTTTGGATTCATACATAAATTTAAAAAAGAGCCTGCTTCTTTTCTAATTTTTCTATATTCTGGTAAGTATCTTCCTGCTTGTCTCATCAACCAAATAGGAGTATTGGAAGCATTAATTCCATTCAATGTTTTTATGAAGTCAGAACTTTTATTTAATTTATCCACATTTATTCCATATTAAATATATATAAAGTATTATAAAGTATAATTGTAGTAGTTAATAGGTATTATGGGGATTAAATATTTATCCACAAAAAGTAAATATTTTATTTTTTTTTATTTACTGAAAGTAAGCTATTTAAATTGTTATTAAGGTAATTATTGTAATTAATTATTTTTTATTAACACTTTATAAAAAGTGTATAGATTAAAGATGATTTATTTAAGGAAAATAAAATAGTTAATAATAGTATACATATTCACATAATTTCTGATTCAACAGGAGAAACAGTAAGTACAGTTTCAAGATCAGCGATAGCACACTTTAAAAACTTTAATCCCATAGAACATAGCTGGGTTTTAGTAAGATCTGAAAAACAGTTAAAAAAAATAATAGAAGAAATAAATCTAAATAAAGGACTAGTAATTTACACCATTATAGATAAAAAATTAAGAAAAATATTAGAAGAAGGGTGTGAGAAGTTAGGAGTGCCAATAGTTCCAGTATTAGACCCAGTAGTTGCAGCTATAGATAAGTATTTTCATTATGATCTCGCAATAGATGAACCAGGCCGACAGCACAGTTTATCACATGGATATTTTGATAGAATAGGAGCAATGCAATTTACTTTAGCACATGATGATGGACAGCTATCTCATGATTTAGAAAGTGCGGATATTGTATTAGTTGGAGTCTCTAGAACCTCTAAAACTCCAACATCAATGTATTTAGCAAATAGAGGCGTTCGAACTGCTAATGTTCCAATGGTTCCAAAAGTTTCTTTGCCAGAAAATCTTTTTGCTTCAAAATGCCTAATAATTGGACTCACAACTAGCCCTGAAAGATTAGTACAAATTAGAAAATCCAGACTTTCTTCTGTTGGAGAGAGCAGACAAACAAATTATATAGAGGAAGATATAATAAAAGAAGAGGTATTAACGGCAAAAAGATTATTTTTAAAAAACAAGTGGCCTATAATAGACGTTACAAGAAAATCGATAGAAGAAACAGCAGCAGCAGTTTTAGAATATTTAAGAGAATTTAAAGAAAGAGGCAGA
>JAQWLZ010000056.1 GCA_029247025.1 Alphaproteobacteria bacterium
ACTGCATTTAGTGCTGAGTCATCTAATTTTGGATCATGAGTAAGAGTAACTACTGCAGTTCTATTATCAATACCTATATTATTTATAGCTTCCTCTGGCCAATCGTTTATAATTTTTATATCAGGAAATCTCTGATTGTTAGCAAAAGCTGCTCTAGGGTCAATAATAGTGACCTCATAACCTGAAATAGTTGCTATTTCTGCAAGAGGTTGAGCAATATGAACTGCTCCTATAGTTATTAACCTTAATGGTGGTAAAGAAATATTTATAAACCATTTCTTTGATTCTATTTCTAAAACCTCCGATTTTCCATGTATAATATTATTTTTTGCAGCTAATAAAATTTTATTATTAATTTCAGAATTATTATTTTCACTAATTATTAATTGTTCACCACTTATTATTTCAGTAGCAACTATTATAGTGTTTCTATTATTTTTTTTTGATAAAATTAGGCTTAATGTTTCGTCTTTCAATCATTATCCCCAATTTTTTCCACAAAAACTTCAACTTTTCCTCCACAAGTTAGTCCAACTTCCCACGCTTCAGTATTACTTACTCCATATTTTAGTAATTTAGGTACTCCTGTTTTCATAATTTCCTGTGCTGCTGATATTACTGATCCTTCTATACAACCACCTGATACAGAGCCATGTATATCTAAATTTTCACTTATGGCCATTTGACTTCCCACTGGTCGAGGACTTGAACCCCAAGTAGTAACTACAGTTGCTAAAGCAACTGATTTATTACTTTTTCTCCATAGTGCAGCTTTATATAATATTTCATCAAATTGTTTCATAATTTTCTCGCTATAATATATTTATATTTTTAATTATTATTTATTATTTTTTTAGTTAATACATCAATAAGATGAGCTCGATATTCGGCTGAAGCATGAATATCTTCATTTAGTTCGTCTAAAGATATTGTCTTTAGAGGTATTTTACTTGAGAAGTTTTTAGATAAAGATTCACTTAATGAATCCGCTATAAATGGTTTATGAGAAGCCCCAGATACTGTAACAATAACGTTATTATCATACTTAGCAATTGCTATACCAACAATAGCATATCTACTTGCAGGATTAGGAAACTTTATATAATCAAAAAAATCAGGTACTTGAATTTCAATAGAAGTTATTATCTCATTTTCTTCAAGAGATGTTTCAAACATACCAGTAAATAAATCTCGATTGAGTATAATTCTATTATTAGTTTTAATATTTGCTTTTAAAGCTAAAATAGCTGCTGGCCAATCAGCTGCAGGATCAGAATTTGCAATAGACCCTCCAATAGTACCCATCTTTCTCACTGCAGGGTCACCTATGCCATTAGCTAATTTTGCTAAATTCTTTATTTTATTTTTTATTATTACATTATTGGAAATTTCTGAATGAGTACAAAGCGAGCCTATAGTAATATGATTTTCTTTAGAACTAACTTCAGATAAATCTTTTATATTTCTTAAGTCAATTATATCGCTTGGAGCTATTAACCTTTGTTTCATAGAAGCAAGTAAAGTCATGCCTCCTGCTAAAAATTTAGGTTCTTCACTACTATTATAAATATTAATTGCTTCTTCTATAGAGTTTGGAGAATGAAAATTAAAATTATACATTATTTACCCTTTTTCGCGCATATCTTTAGCGCCTTCTTCTATAGATTTTACTATATTTTGATATCCTGTACATCTACATAAATTACCTTCTAAATGCTTTCTAATTTCTTCTTCAGTTGGTGAGTTATTTTCATTAATGAGTGAAATAGCTGACATAATCATTCCAGGAGTACAAAAGCCACATTGCAATCCATGGTTATTTCTAAATGCATTTTGCATAGGGTGTAATTTATCATCTTTTTGTAAATGTTCAATAGTAGTGATTTCTTGATTGTTTAATTGGGCTACTAATATTGAACAAGCTTTTATTGCTGCGTTATTATGTAATACCATACATGCACCACACTGACTAGTATCACAACCGACATGTGTTCCTGTTAATCCTAGCTCTTCTCTAAGAAAATCTATTAAAAGAGTATTGGGTAGAATGCTTCTATCATAAATTTTTTCATTAATAGTTATTTTAATAGAAATTTCATGCATAATTTTACCTCCGCATTATGCTAACTATAATATCAGTTAAATATTATATAGGAATATATTTATTTTACTAAGTAAAAAATGCTAATATTATTCCGATAAAAATAATTAATGAACCTATCCATACCCAATATGAAATACTAGGTTTTTTAGATTTTATATCATTATTAGTTGTGATATCAGTTTCAGATATACTATCCGTTAAATCCATATCAGTAATATTATTATTAAAAGTCTTAAAAAAATCATCAGCTGTATTTTTTATCACACCACCAATTAATCTGGAGCCAACTTGAGCTAATTTTCCTCCAACTTGGGCATTACCAGAATATATTAAGTTTGTTTTATTTTTATCCGAATTTTCTGAAAGAGTAATTTTAACATTACCTTTGGCAAAGCCAGCTGCTCCCCCTTTACCTTGGCCTGATATTACATAACTATGTGGAGGGTCCATTTCTGTTAGCGTAACAGATCCATTAAAAACAGCCGATACTGGCCCTATTTTAGCTTTTACTCTAGCACTATATTCAGTATCAGAGACTTGATCTAAAGATTCACATCCTTTAATAGCTTTTTTAAGTGCTTCTGGATTATTTAACTCTTTCCAAACTTTATCTTTAGAAGCAGGTATCAGATATTCACCTTTTAAATCCATATAAGTACCTTCTTTTAATTATTTCCGTTCTCTTTAAGATAAGCTATTAAATTCGCTCTGTCTGCCTCTTTTTTTAGTCCGGGAAATATCATTTTTGTTTTACGCACTAAATCCTTAGGTTTTTTAAGCCATGCATCCAAATTTTCTTCATTCCAATTTCCTGCTTCTTCGCCATAAGCTATTAATGCTTTTGAATATTTATATCCTTCTGCAGCAGCAATTGGGGAACCTACAATATTCCACAAATTAGGTCCTAATTTATTTTTTCCACCTTCATCAATTCCATGACAAGCTTTACATTTATTAAAAACTTTTTTTCCTTTTTCTGCATCCCCTGCATAAGCTGAACCGATATATGTTAATAAAAATATTATAGTAAAAATTTTAATGAAAAATCTAAGCATTTTAAGTACCTCCTTAAAAAAAATGTTTATTGATAATGTAACTATATTTAGATCAAATTCAATAGAAATATTTATTTATTTACACTCTTTATTGCAGGCAATTAGAGGTAAATTTCTATTTACCCAACCAGTAGTACTTCCATTACCTACCATACCTTCAGATATATTAAAAATATTATTAAATCCTTTATCTTGCAACATACTAACTGTAGCTGATGATCTGCCACCTGAGTGACATATTATTGCTACATTAACATCTTTATCTTCACCTAAAGTAGTTAATAATTCTGAAATATATTCTTTTCTAATAGTTCTTCCTGATGATAGCATTTGGATTAATATTGAATTTGGTATTATTCCTGTTTCTTTCCATTCTTCCTTACTTCTTACATCAATAATAATAAGACCATTCTTCATACTCTCTGCTGCTTTAACTGCAGTTATTTCATTAGCTAAAGAATTAAAAGAAAATATTAATGCTAATAATATAGCAATAAAATATATTTTATTCATAGTTAATCCAATAGCTTAGTAGGTAACCATAATACTAATTCTGGAAATAATATGATTGTTATTAATCCTACTAATTGTAATAGAACAAATGGAATTATGCCTTTATATACCATTTGTATTTTTATCGATTTTGGTGCAACTCCCTTTAAATAAAATAAAGCAAAGCCAAAAGGAGGAGTTAAAAAGGATGTTTGTAAATTTACTGCAATTAAAACAGCTACCCAAGGAATAACCATTGTAGGATCTAAATGTGTACCAAAATCTAAGGTAGCAAGAATAGGTGCAAAAAGTGGAAGTACTATTAGTGTAATTTCAACCCAATCGAAGAAAAAACCTAAAAGAAATACCATACCCATCATAAAGAATAATATTCCCCATGAGCCTAAACCTAAACTTTCTACAAAATGATGAATTAAATCATCTCCACCAAGAGACCTAAATACATAGGAAAATGCGGTTGCACCAATGAATAAACCAAATATCATAGCGCACGTTAATGCCGATCTTTCCGTAACACTTTTTATAACAGTTTTTGTTAAACGTTTATTGAATAAAGCTAATATTATAGAACCTAATGCACCAACAGCTGCAGCTTCAGTAGGAGTAGCAACTCCAGCAAAAATTGAACCTAGAACGCATAAAATTAAAAATATTGGTGGTAAGAAAGATCTAAAAATCATTATCCATAACTCTGATTTAGTTTTAGGACCCAAATCGTCTGAAAGCGGCGGTGCTAAGCTAGGATTAAATTTTGTTCTTAAATAAATATAAATTGTATAAATAAATGCAAGTAATAAGCCAGGAATTACTGCTGCTAAAAATAAAGTTCCTACTGAAATTGATAGAAGGTCAGCCATAATAACTAACATTATTGATGGTGGAATTAAAATACCTAATGTACCTGAAGCTGCAATTGTTCCTGTAGCTAATGATGGGTCATATTTTCTATCTAACATCACCGGAAGTGCAAGCAAGGTCATCATTACAACTGATGCACCAATTATTCCAGTAGTTGCAGCCATAATAGTACCCATGATAGTAACTGATAATGCTAATCCTCCAGGAACTCTCCTTAATAGAACCTGTAAACAATATAATAAATCATTTGCAACGCCGCTTCTTTCCAACATAGTGCCCATAAATATAAACATTGGAACAGCTACTAAAATTAAATTTTCACAAACTCCTCCCCATATTCTACTTATAATGTTGAAAAATTCTATAAAGCTGAATACATCGAATGCCATTCCTATAAAACCAAAAGCTAATCCAACTCCTCCTAATACGAATGCAACTGGAAAACCGCTGAATAATAATAGTGCCAATGTAGCAAACATTATTACTGGAAGTAAGGTAACAAAATCCATAGTCATTATTTAGTCTCCTCAGTGTTTGCTTCTTTAATTAACTCATCAGCTGCACTTGCTAGTTCAGGAGACATTGATTTAGAAGCTTCAATTATTAACTCATTATTTTTATTTAGACCAATCAAATAGGCTAAATTTCTGAGTAAGACACTAATACCCGCTAACCATAAAAAAGCCATTCCCATAGGCACAAATGCTTTTATAATCCATCTATGAGATAAACCTGTAAGTGCGGATGAAACTTCATTTAATGCATATGAACGCGATACAAAATCAAAACCAAAGTAAACTATCAATGCTGTATAAGGGAGAATAAAAAATAGAACTCCTATAACCTCTAAAATTGATTTTACTTTTGTAGAAAAACCTTCCCTAATAACTTCAATTCTAACATGAGAATTTTTAACATATGCGTAACCAAGCGCTAATAAAAATAATGCTGCGTGTAAGTGCCACTCCATTTCTTGAAGTTTTGTTGATCCTAATACAAAAAAACGTCTAGATATAATATCAAAAATTATAATAGCTATTAATGGTAATGATAACCATGCACCTATTTTTCCTACAAAAACTAATATTTTTTCTAGTTTAAAACTTATATTTAATAAAGTTTTTGATAAACTAGCATCTAAATTCTCATATGATATGTTCATTATGTTCCCCTGATTTTAACTTTCAAAAATGTAAACGAAAGAATAATTTACAGTATATGATAAGAAAATACTATTAAACAGTTTTATCGAAGATATCAAATGTTTGAAAGTTTTTTCTTAAAATATTTTTAGAATCTACTTCTAACCATCTATCAATTAAAGTTGCATAAACGCTTCTAAAATCTGTAGTATATTTTAAATTGTCACCTTCATCTAATCCATTTACTAAATCTGGTATTTCTCCATAATGTCCCCCTTTTACCGAAGATCCTATTATAAACATAGGTCCTGCTGATCCATGGTCGGTACCCAAACTAGTATTCTCAGGGACTCTTCTTCCAAACTCTGTCATCACCAATAGTACTACATCATTTGATTTACCCATTCTTTTAAGGTCACTCATAAAACCTCTGATAGCATCAGAAGCATATGTTAGAAGTCTTGTATGTAGGTTATTTTGATGAACATGTGTATCAAAAGCATTGTCTCTGAAAGCAGTATAATAAAGTTTGGTAGGAAGATCAGATTCTATCATAGCTGCAATTTTATCTAAATCAACAGCATCTATGCCATAATCCACTTTACGTGAATATTTGGACCAGGCTTCACTTATTAGATTAGATGATTGATTAGCACTATTAGCTATTTCGTTTAAAAATTTTTGAGATGCATTAATCTCATTTTTATCACTATTATTTATTATTGAATTTAAAACGTTTTTTTGTGCATAAAAACCTTCTCTTTGATATCTCCCTGGATGATCAAACACAATTGGGACATGTTTTTTTGATTTTACAGCGAGAGATTGTGTTTTATCAACATTTACAATAAAATTTTTATGTGTAGAAGGGGCCATTTGATCTGCTAGCCTACCTAACCAACCATATTCTTCTCCACTATTAGGAGCTGCAGTATGCATATAAGCCATAGATGTAAAGTGAGAAAAAGATGGATTATCATATCCGCACCCATGAATAATTGCCATCTTACCTTCTTTGTATAACGCTTCTAATCCAACAATTCCTGGATTAAAGCCAAAATAATCATCAATTTTTAATAATTTTTTTTCTTTTAAACCTATTTTAGGTCTATGTTTGTAATAATTATCATCTCCATAAGGAACTATTGTATTCAATCCGTCATTACCTCCAGATAATTCAAGTACTACTAGTATCTTTCCGTTTATTGATTCTTTAGAGTGTAAATACTTTATTGGAGCTAATGCACTAATAGATGCTGCTGATGCAGTTTTTAAAAATGTTCTTCTTTTCATTACACTCATAATTATTATCCTAATTGATATTCTGGTTGGCTCATAATTAAATGTAATGCCATTTTAAGAGAGTCTTCTAAGTAAGTCTTAGCCTGAATAATATTTTCAGTCCCTAAATTATTATTTACAAAAGAAATAATCATTTCACGTTTTTTATCGTTAAGCTTAACAACCAAAAATCTATCGATTAAATAATCTATTGCCTCTGAAGTATTCTTTGCTCCACTATTTAAAACCATTTTTGTGAAATTAATATTTATTGTATTACGTACAATGGGTTTGACTTTAGAAACAGCCATCTGCCAGCCCTTATAAGAACCATACCTAGTATTAAAGTCTTCATCTCTATCAGCCATCATATTTGCTTCAGACATCATCATCATAGATTCTCCTCCATTACTAGATTTTGTTGCACTAGTTATATCTGAACCTTCTCTTATTGCTTTATGCATCACGATAATTTTCGGATCAGGAGAATAAAAATCTTTATCAATAAAATCTATATCTGGATATAGAAAGCTCCTAGCAAAATTTCCCCTTTCCATTAGTAAGGCTGGCGTAATCCAGCTTCTTCCTCCTGCCCATCCTGCGACAGTAGGAGGCCAAAATAAAGTTTGTCCCATAGCTGTTGTAGATTGGTTAAAATCTGGAATTCCTGGGGTATCTTTTAAACCTAGTTTTCTATAAGTAGATATAACTAATTCGACTGGAGATTTTATATGAGATCCTATATTTTGTTGACTATAAAAATCTTTTGATAAAAATATTGCTGATAAAAGAGGTTTTAATTCATAATTATTAGACTTTAGAATTTTAGCATAGTCTTCTATGATATCATTATTTACTTTATCGTTAACAAATTCTTTATATATTTTCGTTGCTATAAATCTTGATGTAGCATCTTGAGCTAGTAAGATATCAATAACATCTTCGCCCGAAAAGTTACCTGTTTTATTAAGAATAGTCTTAATATCATCATCATGGTGATTTTTATTTACTACAAACTCTAAATCATTTGTGTTCCAACCTGTAAAAGCTCTTGCAGCTTCTCTAATATCTATCTCTTCATAATTACCTACTCCTAAAGTAAAAAGCTCCATTATCTCTCTTGCAAAGTTTTCGTTAGGAGATCCTTTGATGTTTTGTCCAGCATCTAGAAAATAAAGCATAGCTGGGTCTTTTGCTGTAGCAATTATTAGTTTTTTAAAATTACCTGTAGCATGAAGTCTAAAAGTTTTATTTTGTAAAAGTAATTTTCTATAATCTCTTACTTTTGTTTCGTTATTTGCAAAGTGATTATGCCAGAACAAAGTCATTTTTTCCTCTAGAGGCCTAGGAGAATTTATCATTCTATCTGCCCACCAGTATGCAACTCTTTTAGTCTCTAATCTACTTGCTCTTAGCCAAAAGAAAAATTTATTAACTATAGGCTGTAGTTTTCTGTTGCCAGATTCTTTTACTTTTATTCCTAAAGCTTCTCCATTTTCTTTTGCTAATTTAGTTGTTGCAGGTCTACTTGGTGGAAAATTTATGAGGCCTGGATCGTGAATATTTGATTCATCAAATTTAGGCATATTGTCGATTGAAATATTTTCGTAATAGACAAGGTGTTCTACTGCTTTTGAAAGTCCAAGTTTAAATAAAAAATTTATCTGTTCTGGAGTTCCACCAAAACCTGCCCGTTCTAACAAGTGTTTTGCTTTAGATAAGTCCCAATCTTTGTTCAAAATTGAATTAGAGTCTCCATACCAATCCAAATTTTCTTTTGATAAAACTTTAAAAGAAAATAGCAATGAAAATAAAAGTAAAAATAAATAAATTTTAGTTACATTTGACCATTTAAATTTCATAAAATAACCCTTAATAAATTTGCACATTAATCTAACATAAAACTTTATTTATAAAACAAAAATATATCAATTTAAAATTTATTTATGTAATAAGGCATTATGTTTAGTAATAAAAACCAGTTTTTCTATATTATGCTCGTATTATGTGCTGGTTATACAGTAAGTCAATTTCTACGAACATCAATTGGTGTATTATCGCCTAATATGATGAATGATTTTAATATTAATCATAATGATATGGGATTACTAGGGGGTGTATTTTTTCTTTCTTTTGCAATATTTCAAATCCCAGCTGGTATTTTAATTGATCGTTTTGGGCCGAGAAAAGTAATGTCATCTGTAATTATTTTTGGTGTGCTTGGTTCAATAATATTTGCATTATCAAATTCTTTTTACAGTCTTTTAATCGGTAGGATTTTTATGGGTTTAGGTTGTTCTATATGTCTCATGGGTTCTCTTGTTTTGATTACTCGCTGGAGTGATACTAACCAGTTTTCTAAATTAGCAGGTATTATTTTAGCTGTAGGCGGAATCGGAGGATTATTAGCTACCACGCCATTATCATATTTTTCAGAATTATATGGTTGGAGGTTATCATTTTGGCTCGCAGCGGTAGTCACTTTTTTTGTAATGTTGCTCTATTATTTTGTACTGGAAGATAGAGATAAAGGGTTATTTATTAATAAAAAAAATAGGTCAATATCTCCAAAAAATCTATTTTTTGTTCTTAAAGAAAGAAATTTTAAGTTCATGATTCCTATGTCTCTTATGAGTTATTCTTCTTTAGTTGTGATTTTAGGACTCTGGGGAGCACCATACTTAAAAGATATTCATGGCTTGGATAGTATTGAACGAGGAAAAATTTTAATGTTAATGGCAATAAGTTGGAATATTGGTTCATTTGTATTTGGTAGGCTAAGAAGTATATTTGGAAGTTATAAAAGAGTGGTAATATTTGGATCTCTAGGAGTAATTTTTTTACTTTTTGTTCTTTCTTATATATCAAATATTAATAGTACTTATCTATATATACTATTTTGCGTATTAGGCTTTTTTGGAGCATTTAGTGTAGCATTAATATCTCATTATCAGGTTCTCTTTGATAAAGAATATATGGGAAGAGCTTTATCTACAGCAAATTTTTTTAATTTTGGTGGAGTATTTTTTATTCAATGGTTTACTGGCAAAATAATTTTTATAATGGGAGGAAGCTCTTCTGGTGCTCCTATTGAAGCTTATAGAGTAGCTTTTTTATTTGTAGCTATTTTATTATTAGCATCTTTATGTATTTATTTATTTTCGAACGAAGAAAAAAATAATTTTTAATTTTATAAATTTTTATATATAATTTTCCTTACAAAGGAGAACTATTATGAATAAGTCTATAAAATGTAAAGCTGCCGTATTACATGATATGGGTTTACCGAGACCATTTTCTAAGAGTAAACCAGTAAAAATAGAAGAAATAGAAGTTGACCCTCCAGGGTTTGGAGAAGTTTTGATAAAGGTATCGGCAGCTGGTTTATGTCATTCTGATTTATCTGTAGTAAATGGTAATAGACCTAGAGCGATGCCAATGGTTCTCGGTCATGAAGGATCCGGAGTGGTTGCTGCCATAGGTGAAGGTGTGGATGATTTCGAAATAGGTGATCATGTAGTTTTTGTTTTTGTCCCTTCCTGCGGAAATTGTATTCCTTGCAAAGAAGGAAGGCCTGCATTATGTGATCCAGGTTTAGCAGCTGGAGGTGCTGGTACTTTATTATCTGGAGAAAAAAGGTTTAGATTAAATGGAGATCTTATAAATCATCAAGTTGGTGTTTCTTGTTTTTCTGAATTTACTGTTGTTTCTTCAAAATCTCTAGTAAAAGTGGAAAAATCTCTTCCTTTAGACGAAGCGGCTCTCTTTGGATGCGCTGTTATAACTGGTGCTGGTGCAGTATTTAATACAGCTAATATTAGAGTAGGATCTACGGTTGCAGTTGTAGGATTAGGTGGTACGGGCTTAGCTGCGTTAATTGGAGCTAAAGCAGCAGGTGCGTCAAAAATTATTGGTATAGATTTATTAGAAGATAAGTTAAATATAGCTAAGCAATTAGGAGCTAGTGCAGTTTATAAAGCCGATGATCCAAAACTTATTGAGGAATTAAAGAGTAACAATAATGGTGGAGTAAATTATTCCTTTGAATGTGTGGGCTCAGAGAAAGCAATGGAATTGGCGTATAAAATTTTAAAAAGAGGAGGAACTGTTGTCTCATCAGGTTTGTCGCACCCGGATAAAAATTTTTCTATACAACATGTAGATTTAGTTGCTGGCGAAAAAGTTATTAAAGGGTCTTTTTTAGGAAGCTGTGTTCCTGCGAGAGATATACCTGCATATATTGAGCTCTATAAATCAGGAAGACTAGAGGTTGATAGATTAATGAGTGATCATATATCTTTAGATCAAATTAATGAGGGATTTGATAAATTATCAGAAGGTTCTACCGTTAGACAAGTTATTATGTTTAATGATTAGGAGGTACTATGAATCAAATTGAATTAAAAGCTCGTCAAGATCTTGCAGCAGCATACCGCCTTGCTGATTATTTTGGTTTTTCAGAAGGGATAGATAATCATTTATCCTTATCATTGCCTGGTCAAGAAGATCGATATTTATTAATTCCTTATGGTTTACATTGGTCAGAGGTGACAGCATCTTCTTTGTTAGTAGTGGATGGAGAAGGAAATAAAATTTCTGGAGAGGGCTATGCTGAACCAACAGCCTTTTTAATTCATGGGGCAGTTCATGAATCTAATAAAAAAAATAGCTGTGTTATGCACACCCATATGGAATCTGCTTTAGCTATTACCATGATAGAAAAAGGTAGATTGCTTATGGCAGATCAAAATGCTTGTAGGTTTTATAATAATATTACTTATTTAGATGAATATGAAGGTTTAGTTTTGGATAAGCATACTGCACAACCAATTGGCGAATCTATGGTTGAATCAGATATATTATTTTTAGCTAATCACGGAATCATTGTTACCGGAAAAAATATTTATGAAGCTTGGGAGTCATTATATTATTTAGAAAGAGCTTGCAGAGCTCAAGTTTTAGCAATGTCATTAGGTAAAAAAATAAAATCTATTAATGGGCAAATAGCTAAAAAAGTATCAGATCAAATTAAAGACGAAGCTACCGGAGAATCGGCTAATTCATATAGGCACTTTGAAGCTTTAAAAAGGTTATTAGTTTCTAACGGTCATGAAGATTATTTAGATTAAGCAAGTCTATTAATATTTTACTTTTTTTCTTTTGTTTTTGATCTTGCTTTTTTTTCTGTTTTAATTGGTAAAGAAGAAAATGGATAAGGTTTTTGATCTGTTTGATAAGTAATATATTCAAATATTTGTAATATGTATAAAATAATTTGATTTGATAAACTTACTAATCTTGCATTAGGAATACCTTCAATTAGTTGAAAACCAAATTGAATAACCGATAAAGCTAATAGAGGCCATATTAAAATATAAGCTACTATTCCAAATGCTACCATATATAGAAGTCTTAATAGCGCTGGATTAAAATTAGGCTTATTAATATTAAATTTTTTTAAATTACTTATCATATTTATCCATACTTATATTATACTATATAAAAATTTTTGTTGGTCAAATATGTAAATATATAAATTAATTTAATAAATTACTTGTCTCTCTATATTTTTTATGAGAGCATTTTCTTTACATATTATATTTTTATTTCTTGGGAGGAAAAAAAATGTCTAATAAAGTAAGTAGAAGAACCTTTATACAGGGTTCTGCAACTGCTGGTGTAGTCGTTTCCGGAGCGGGCGCTATATTAACAAACACTGAAGAAGCCTGGGCATTAAGCACGGAAGTGCTGTCTGGAGATACCGCTCTTTCAATCTTAATAATGGCACGCACACTTTATCCTCATGATTTTTTAGGAGATCAGTATTATGCTGAAGTGGTTGCGAATCTAGATGAACAAGCTAAGACAGACTCATCATTAGTTGAAAAATTAGATAATGGTGTGAAAGAGCTCAGTAAAGTAATTGAGTCAGATAGAACATATAATGTTCCTTTCAAGGACCAATCATCTGGACTGCAACTTCAGAACCTTAAAAGAATAGATGGAAGTGATTTTTTTGAAACTGTAAGAGGCGCAACTTTAGGTGGGTTATATGGTAACCCCAGAGTAGCAGCTTTATTTGGTTGGGAAGGATCTTCTGTTGAACATGGAGGTTATATTAATCGTGGATTTAATGATATTGGCTGGTTGCCAAAAAGTTAAGGGAGAAAGATAATGGCTAAAAAATTTGATTTAAATGATGATAGTGTCGTAGTCATAATTGGCTCTGGCGCTGGAGGGGGAACTCTTGGGAATGAATTAGCTCAGAAAGGTGTAAACGTTGTTTGTTTAGAAGCTGGAAAAAAGCTTTCTCTTGACGATATTGAAAACGACTGGGGTGCTATGTTTGGTAAACTTAGTTGGGTTGATAAACGTCAAGGAACAGGTGATTTATTAGCAGGTTTGCCTTTATGGGTTTGTAAAACCGTTGGAGGGACAACAGTTCACTGGGCTGGAGCAAGTTTGAGATTTAAAGATCATGAATTTAGAGCTCGCTCACAATATGGAGAAATAGAGGGTGCTAATTTATTAGACTGGCCAATTGATCCAAATGAAATGGAACGCTTTTATTCTATGGCAGAAGATAAAATGGGAACTACTGGTACTCATGGAATTCCTAGGTTGCCTGGTAATAATAATTATCAAGTAATGGAATATGGAGCTAAAGCTTTAGGTTACACTGACGTTCATACAGGAAATATGTCAATAAATTCTCAACCAAGAGATGGAAGACCTGGATGTCACCAAATAGGTTTCTGTATGGCAGGTTGTGCAATAGGAGCAAAATGGTCCACTTTATATACAGAAATTCCTAAAGCTGAAGCTACTGGAAGATTTGAGTTAAGGTCAGAATCTATGGTTTTAAAAATAAATCATAATAAAGAAGGAAAAGCGACTGGAGTTGTGTATGTAGATGCTGATGGTAATACTCATGAGCAAAAAGCAAGAGTGGTTGCTATAGCTGGTAATTCAGTGGAAACTCCTAGAATACTTCTTAATTCTTCATCTAATATGTTTTCTGACGGAATGGCTAATTCTTCTGGTCAGGTTGGAAAAAACTTTATGCGACATATGACAGGTACAGTATATGGAACTATGCCAGGTGCTGTACATTTTGATAGAGGTACTCAAATGGCTGGCATAGTAATGGATGAATCTGGACATGATGATAGCAGAGGTTTTGCTGGAGGTTACTATATGCAAACTTTACCAGGCTTTGGTTTAGGAGCAATTGCAGGAAATATAGGTAATATGTCAGTTGATTCACCAGGTAAATGGGGTAGAAACTATACTAGAGAAGTGGTTGAAAATTACAAAAATATGGCAGGAATGTGGTTAGTTGGTGAAGATATGCCTCAAGAGAAAAACGGTGTAACTTTACATAGTTCTGAAAAAGACCAATATGGTCTTCCAATTCCAGTAGTTCATTTTGAAGACCACCCTAATGATGTTGTAATGAGAAACCATGCTTTCAAAGCAGGAAGTTCTGTTTATCAAGCTGGTGGTTCTAAAAAACAATATCAATTACCGCCTTTTCCTAGTACTCATAACTTAGGTACTTGTAGAATGAGTGAGAATGCAAGAGATGGGGTATGTTCATCTACAGGAGCTACTCATGACATTTCTAATTTGTTTATTTCAGATGGTAGTTCCTTTACTACTGGCGCTGCAGCTAATCCAACATTAACTATAGTTGCTTTAGCTATAAGACAAGCTGAAAATATGTCAAAATTATTAAGTCAAAATTCTATTTAATAATTTAAAAGTCACAATTTAAGGCGCTAATTAATATGTAATTAGCGCCTTTTTTTTTAATATTTTTTGATATAAAATCTTTTTAAGATAATATATAAACTAATATTAAATTTATTAGGATTTCAAATTATGCTTAAGGCTAACAGATCTGATAGACCTCCTTTAGCAAAAAAACTAATTAGAAGAAAAAGTAATAATATAGAAGGTCCTAAAAATTTTAATTCTAGAAGCTTTAGAAAATATATTATTTATATAATTATCTTTATTTTATTGCTATTTTTAAGTTTCATTATTTTTGCACCAATGTTTATAAACTTAAAAGTATGGAAACCAGAAATAATATCCATGCTTCAAGAAAATACTGGTAAAACAGCTCGTATAGATGGTGATATAAAGTTAACAATATACCCTTCACCTCAGGTTAAAGTTTATGATATTAGTTTAGTTGATGAAGAATCTGGAGTAATAAATAATTTTTTTAGGTCTGATAGTGTTATAGCTAAATTATCATTCTTTCCACTTTTAAAGGGAAATATTGAGATTGAAAGAATAGTTTTTGATAATTTAACTTTAAATTTACTAAACGAGCGAAACCAAAGACCTAATTGGGTATTTGAGAAAAATACTAGTGAAAAGGATGGTATTGATAAATTTGATGTAAAAGAATTCTCAAAGTTTAATCAAATTGAATATCCCAATATTAAAGTAAATGAATATAATATAAATAATGGCACTATAATTTATAATAATACTTCTAAAATAGATTTTGACAATATATCTATTATGACTAATGAAAGTTCAAATATTTTAGAGGGAACAATTTATATAGAAAACAATCAGTTTACACTTACTTCTTCATTTATCAAAAACAATGATAATAAAGATTCATGGCTTACTAAATTTACATTAATTAATAATGATATTTATTTAAAATCAGACCTTGATGTTTTTTACTCAGGTTATTTTCCTGATATAAAAGGAAAATTAGAAGTAAGTTATAATAATATTAATAATATACTTAATAATGCTTCCATAAAGTACCTAGATTTAATGGATTATAAAACCAAATTTACAGGAGATTTGTCATTAAGTTTTAATAATAATGATTTATTTTATTCTATTTTTAATATAAATGCCAATATGGGAGCATCTTCTTTTACAGGAGCTATATCTGGAAATAATGGAGCAGCACCAGAAATAGAAATGGCATTTTCTTCCAATAATATCGATTTAGATTTATTTATAGATAAAATAAATAATATAAATAAAAATTCTAAAAGTGATAAAATAAAAGATAATGAAAACTATTGGCACAAGCACTCTGGAAAGTTTTTGTTATCAATAGGAACTTCTAAGCTTTTAGACTATCCTATAAGAAACATAAGTATTGAAATAGATAAAGACAAAAACAAGTATACCCTAAAATCTGCTAACGCAATTTTTCCAGGCAATACTGATATAAAATTCAATGGTTTATTTAAAAAAGATTTTTCAGTATTTGAGGGAAAGACATCTTTAAAAAGTGATAATTTTAGAGATTTTTATAAGTGGTTATCTATAGATTTGCAGAATATTTCTGACGCTAGAATGAAAAAATCTAATCTAAAAAGTGAAGTTGTTTTTAGAAGAGGAGGTGCAACATTTGCAGCTATAAAAGGTAAGATTGACTCAAGTGATATTAATGGTGAGGTTAGGTTAAGGTTTGGCGAAGAAAAAAATGCATTTGTTAATATTAAAATTGATAAAATAAACTTAGATTCTTATTTAAACCAGGGTGAAAAAAATGTAACTGAAGATATCAATAAATATGATTTATTAGTTTTTGATATTATAAATTTTGATATTGAAATAGAGGATTTATTACTATTTAAAAATAAATATAAGAATATTATTTTAAAAAATTCACTTAACAACCATATTATAACTATTGATAGGCTAGATTTATTAGATTTTACTGGTGGTTTAGCAAATATTACTGGTGAAGTTGACTTGACTAAAAAGGTTGAAGAATATGACCTATCAATAGATTTTAATCATAAAGATTTTACTAAAGTTCATGATTTTTATAATTTTCCTAAAATTTTTAAAAGTTTAATTGTTGGTGATGGATTATTAAAAATTTCTTCAAAAGGTAGGCTTAATAATTTAAATAGTAAAGTGCAATTTGAAAACTCTAATACAATAATTCTTTACAATGGTGAAGTTAAAATTCAAGATTATTTTATAAATGAATATAATGGTAACCTTAGTATTTCACTTAATAATATTGAAAATACATTAAATTTTGCAGGAGAAGGTGAAACTAACTATTCTTCAGATATATTCAAAAATAATAATGAATTAATGTTAGAAAATATTTCTATTGATAATTCAAAATATAATTTAAATGGTAATTTAGCTATAAATAATGAGGATGAGGGTATTCTGGATTTGGATATTGATTTAGAGTCAACTACTTTAGATATATTAACTATTAAAAATATTTACAATTATTTTTATAAAGATTCTAATAAGCAATATAAAGGGGATATTAAATTAAAATCTGATTTATTTACAATTGGTGGATATGAAATATCTGATTTTGATTTTTTTGTATCTATAAGCGATGATTTAATAAATTTAAATCGTGCTAATGGAAAATTATTTGGAGGATCCGTAAATACAGAAGCCGAGATATTAACAAAAAATTTATATGAGTATAATGGTAAGCTAACATTTAAAAATATTAAAAGCTCGGAATTTTTTAATAATTATTTTTCGTATAATAAGTTTAATTCAGAAATTAATTCTGAGTTAATAATTAATGGGCAGGCAAATAATTTTGTTGAATTCTTTGATAGTATGCGCGGAGAGGGAGAAGCTCTATTTAAAAAGAATCTATTTGTAGGGTTAGATGCTTCGAATATTATTAATATTAACAATGTAGAAAGAGATAATTTACTTAATGATGTTTATAAATCATTTAGTAATGATAAAGAAAAAAGATTAGATGAATTTAAAATTACTTACACTTACGACAACTATGATTTAAAATTACAGACTTTTGAAGTGAAAATAGATGATTTTTTTGCCTTACTTGATGGGCAATTAAATTTTAAAACTAGAAATTATAACTTATCTTCTAAATTCTTTCTAAATGATGATTTAAACAATTTTTTATCTCTAAATTTATCACGTACTAATGATAATATATTAAATTCTGCTGAGAGTAATTCTTCTATAGTAACCAGCGATATCAAAGTTAACGGTCAAGAAGAGGAGGTTGCTATAGAAGATAATAGTCAATTGAATGATATGACAGATAGTTTATCTGATGAAAATAATTTGTTAAACCTTGATAATGATTTACAGATAGATGATGAAATTAAATTAGATAGTCCTTTAATAGACGATAATCAAATTAAAGATTTAAAACTAGAAATTAAGGAGACTCCATTACCAATGTTTATTAAAAATATAAATATGTCTAATTTTATCAGCTATTATAAACCTAATAGTATAACTAATAATTTATCTATACCAAAATTACCTACAGAAGAAGATATACTTGACGAATTATTAGACAGTGTTTTATCACCCTAGTGATTGATTTAATATAATTATATTTGTAATATAGTTTATAGACTACTATAGTATTCTTTTGTTTTTATCTATTTTATTGAGGGATTTATGATAGAATTATTTACTGCTGCTACGCCTAACGGTTATAAAATTTCAATCGCATTAGAAGAACTAGGATTAAAATATAAAGTGCGAAAATTAGATTTTAATGCAGAAGAACAAAAAGAGGAATGGTTTTTAAAAATAAACCCAAATGGAAGAATTCCTGCAATTATTGATCATGAGAATAATGGTCTTTCTGTTTTTGAGAGTGGAGCTATATTATTATATTTAGCAGATAAACATAATAAACTTATTCCTCAAGATCCGGTAGGTAGAATTAAATGCATAGAATGGTTAATGTTTCAAATGGGAGGTTTGGGACCAATGCAGGGACAAGCAAATGTATTTGGTCGTTATTTTGAAGAAAAAATACCAAGTGCTATTAGTAGGTATAGAAATGAGTGCAGAAGACTTTACACAGTTTTAGATAAGCACTTATATGAAAGAGAATGGATTTGTGATGAATATTCTATTGCTGATATAGCTAATTGGACATGGGTAAGAATTTATAAATGGTCTGAAGTAGATATTACAGGTTTAGATAATTTAAGACTATGGATGGATAGAATGCAAGAAAGGCCGGCCTGTCAGAAAGGTTGTAATGTACCTCCTAGGTCTGATGAAAAAACTCAGGTAAATTCTGCAAAAAGCATGATTCAAAAATAAATATTTATGAAATATTAAATGAATCAAAAAAATCATTTCCTTTATCATCAATAACTATGAAAGCGGGAAAGTCTTTTACATTTATTTTCCAAATAGCTTCCATGCCTAATTCAGGATACTCTAAGCACTCTACTTTAGTAATATTATTTTGAGCTAATTCTGCTCCCGGACCACCTATAGAACCCAAATAAAATCCTCCATTATTTTTACAAGAATTAGTTACTTGCTTAGATCTATTGCCTTTAGCCAGCATTATTCTAGAACCACCTTTTTCTTGAAACATTTTTACATAACTATCCATTCTACCAGCTGTAGTAGGACCAAAAGATCCAGTGACCATTCCATTTGGAGTTTTAGCTGGCCCTGCATAATAGATAGGATGATTTTTAAAGTATTCTGGCATTTCTAGACCAGAGTCTAGTTTTTCTTTAACTTTACCATGAGCCATATCTCTTGCTACAATTAATGTTCCTGTAAGTATTACTCTTGTTTTAACTTCATACTTACTTAAAATATTACAGATTTCATCTATAGGTTTATTTAAGTCAATATGTACTGAATTTTCTGATAACTTTGAGTCAGTAATTTTAGGAAAATATTTAGACGGGTTTTTTTCTAACTGTTCAAGAAAAACTCCATTCTCGTTTATTTTTGCTCGTACCTGTCTATCTGCACCGCAACTGACTCCAATACTAATTGGAAGACTTGCACCATGTCTAGGTAATCTAATTACTCTAATATCATGGCAAAAATATTTTCCTCCAAATTGAGCACCAATTCCAAAATTACTAGTCATCGTCAAAATTTCTTTTTCCATTTCTATATCTCGAAAAGCCCTACCCGAATTACTACCTTTAATAGGTAATCCATCTAAATACTTACAAGTTGCCAATTTTAATGTTTTCATATTAAGTTCAGCAGAAGTGCCTCCAATAACAATACCTAAATGATAAGGAGGGCAGGCAGCTGTGCCGATATTTTTAATTAGTGGTTTTAAAAACTCTAATATTTGCTTAGTTCTAATTACAGAAGGAGTAGCTTGGTATAAAAAGGTTTTATTTGCTGATCCTCCGCCTTTAGCTACAAATAAAAAATTGTATTCATTATTATTTGAAGAATAGATATCAATTTGAGCAGGAAGATTTGTTTTAGTATTTATTTCCTCAAACATTGATAAAGGTGCTAATTGACTATATCTAAGATTATTTTCTTTAAATGCTCTATAAATTCCTTTTGATAAATATTCTTCATCGTCAAAATCTGTCCATACTAGTGAACCTTTTTGAGCAACAACAATTGCTGTTCCAGTGTCTTGGCACATAGGTAAGACTCCACCTGCTGCTGTATTAGCATTTTTAAGAAGTGTTAAAGCAACATATTTATCATTTTCAGAAGCCTCAGGGTCTTCAAATATATGTGCTATTTGTTTTAAATGAGCTTCACGTAAAAAGTGAGAGATTTCGTAAAAAGCAATTTTAGTTAAATCTTCTATAATATCACTTGATACATGTAATATATTTTTTCCGTTTATCTCAGTTTTTTTAATAGGATCAAAATCTAATTTTCTATAAACTGTTTTATCTTCGCCATATTGAAAAAGTTTCTCATAATTAAATTCAGTCAATTATTTATCCTTCTTAAAATCTTTAATGTTTACAATATTTATTTCATCCGTTGATTTACTATTTAGTTTTTTAGTTTCATTGTAGTCAAGTTTAGGAAATTTTAAATGAAAATTTGCATATGGGTCTGAAAAAGCAATTAGAGAGTTAAAAGGTATTATAAGTATTTTTTTTATCCCATCAAATGAAAGCTTCAAAGAAAAATTATTTTCTTGAACAAGTAAATCCCAAAAAGAATTTTCAATGACAATAGTCATTTCATCTGGATAATTACTTTTAATATCTTTTGGTATTTCAACACTCTCATAATTAGTAATAAAAGTTATATAAAAATGATGCTTATTTGGTAAGCCATTTCTAGATACATCATTTAACACATTTTTTACTAAATTTCTCATTGCTTGAATGGTGAGAGAATCATAATTTATACTAGGTATATTATTATCATTTTTCATAATCTTATATTTTATTCCTATCGCTAGAAGTGGTAGATAAATCTACCACTTCCAAGAGCGTTCTGTTGCCAGGTGCTTCATTATACCTCGCCCAAACGGTGTGACGCGCTGGGAGTTTAACCACGGTATTTCTTACTGACTACGCAGCAAGAGCTACCTCACGACTGTTGTCGTTTGCAGTTATAAAATTGGCCCATTACGTAGGTACCATCCCGAGCAAAAGTAAATACCCTTCAATGTATGTCGATCCTATTTCACCCCCTAAAAAATCTTTGGTGGAGGTGCCGGGTACTGCCCCCGGGTCCATTACATTTATATAATATTCCGTTTATTGCCATAGCTGATATAAACCAGCATTATTATTATAATTAATACTAAATTTTTATAAAGGTTTTTAAAATATTTCTTTATAAATATAAAATAATTATTTTTATTAGTTTAATTATCGTTTATATATTTATAATAATATATCAAATGAGGTTAATTGATGAATAATTCAAAAAATAATCTTTCTAGTGATCAGCTAAATGAAATCAACTCTTCAAGAAATATTTCTAGTAAGACTATTAGGCCGGTTGCACCAGGTATAGAAAAAATATTGTATCAAGTATTTCCAGCATTAGATCATGGTTTTGTTAGAGTAGTGGATTATATGGGGGATGATCAAGCAATCGTCCAAGCAGCAAGAGTTTCATATGGTAAAGGTACTAGCCGTGTGTCAGAAGATAGAGGTCTTATTAGATATCTTATGAGGCATAGACATTCTACTCCTTTTGAAATGTGTGAAATAAAATTGCATGTTAAATTACCTATGTTCATTGCAAGACAATGGATTAGGCATCGGACAGCAAGTATAAATGAATATTCAGCTAGATATTCAGTGCTAGATAAAGAATTTTATATACCAGAAGAAAAAGATTTAGCAGTTCAGTCAAAACTAAATAAACAAGGAAGAGGTGATATTCTATCACCTAAAGATTCAGAAGAAGCATTATTTTTATTAAAAAGAGATGCAGAAAAATCCTATGAAACATATGAGTATTTATTAAATGAAAATAATAAAGGTGAAGTAATTGATGAAAAACGGGATGGATTATCTAGAGAACTAGCAAGAATAAACCTAACATTAAATACATATACTCAATGGTACTGGAAAACTAATTTACATAACTTGATGAATTTTATTTTTCTAAGAGCAGATAGTCATGCTCAATATGAAATTAGAGTTTATGCGGATATTATATATAAAATTATGGAATCTTGGGTGCCAATTACGGCAGAAGCCTTCAATAGCTATAGATCTGGGTCTGTTGAATTATCTGCAGAAGCTATGAATGTAATAAAACTTATGTTAGCAGGCAATAAGGTTGATCAAAAGACCAGTGGATTAAGTTTAAGAGAATGGAATGAATTAAATAATTATTTAAAATAATTTAAATTATTCAAATTTTATTATCGGTCCTTCAGTATTTGTATTTTCTGATTTTTCTAGAAAGCTTATTAAGTGTTCAGAAATATTATCAAAATAAACTGCATTATTATTTTTTTCTAAAATTGTTTTATTAGGTTTTCCTTCATCTGAGTTAATACGTATATTTATATCTAAGGGTATTTCTCCTAAAAATTCAATTCTCATATCTTTTGATGTTTGTTTTGCACCGCCAT
>JAQWLZ010000003.1 GCA_029247025.1 Alphaproteobacteria bacterium
GCATCTTTAGCTGGGTCTTTATATGTACAATTAAATGGCTTTATTTCTCCTGAATTAACTCATTGGACTGTATCTGGTGAAGGGCTGATTATGATAATAGTTGGAGGAATAGGTTCTGTTTCTGGAGCAATATTGGGTGCATCAGCAGTACATATAATTCAACATGAGCTATCTAATATTATAAGTTGGTGGATGTTTATAATAGGTTTTGGTTTTATATTAGTAGTATTGTTTATGCAAGATGGGCTTTGGGGCTTAATTGAGCGTATAAAGAAAAAATTTGGTTAATAGGTATGAAATTAGAAATAAATAATATTAGTAAATCATATGGTTCAGTTAATGTTTTAGAAAATATTAATATATTATCTGATAAAAAAGAATGTATAGGGATTATTGGTCCAAACGGAGCAGGAAAAAGTACTCTTTTCAAAATTATTTCAGGGATTCTTAAACAAGATAATGGCTTAGTAGAATTCAACAATAAGAATATAAACAACTACAGTGTAGAAAAAAGATCTAGATTAGGAATATCTCAAAGTTTTCAAAAAAATTCGTTATTCTTAGAAATGACCGTAAAAGAAAGTTTAATGTTAGCCTCTAGTCACAGATATAAAATATCATTTAATTTATTTAAACCATTGATAGCAAATAATTTAATAATTAAAAATGCAATAAAAATAGCTAAAGATATAGGGCTTGAAGATTACTTGGAAGTTAAATCAGAATTTTTAGCGTATGGCTTACAGAGGCAATTAGAACTAGGCATAGCAATAGCTTGCAGTCCGAAGTTATTATTGTTAGATGAACCTACTGCTGGAATGAGTCCTGCAGAAACAAAAGACATTATTAAGTTAATAAAAAAATTATCAAAGGATTATTCTATTATTATAGTAGAGCACGATATGGAGGTAATATATAATTTAGCTAATAATATATATGTTCTTGATAGAGGAAAATTAGTATTTGAAGGTAGTCCCAGCGCTGTAAAAAAATCAAAACTAGTACAAAAAATTTATTTAGGAATATAAAATAAATGTCAATACTTAAGATAGAAAAATTGAATACTTATTATGGTAAAAGTCATATATTACAAGGAGTAAATTTTGATTTAAATAAAACAGGTTGTTTAGCTTTACTTGGAAGAAATGGAGCAGGTAAATCAACTACATTACGTTCTATTGTTAACTTAACTAAACCTGTTTCTGGTAAAATCATATTTAATAATATAGATCTTGAAGGTTTATCTACTTATGAAATAGCAGAAATAGGTCTTACAATGGTTCCAGAAAACCGAGGTATGTTTTCATCATTATCAGTATTAGAAAGTCTTAATATTATTAATAATAATAATAAAACATGGAATATTGATAGGGTATTAGAAGCATTTCCCCAATTAAAAACAAAATTAAATAATAATTCTATTAGTTTATCTGGTGGTGAGCAGCAAATGCTTGCAATAGGTAAAGCTCTTATGACAAATCCAAAATTGATTTTATTAGATGAGCCTACTCAAGGATTAGCACCAAATATAGTTAAAGAATTGATCTCAATTTTAAAAAATATTTTGAAAGAAAAAATTTCACTTCTAATAGTTGAGCAAAACGTAAATATGGCATTAGAAATAGCTAATCAAATATCTATTCTAGGTAAGGGTGTAACTAAATGGAATGGTAGCAAGGTAGATTTTAAAAGAAATATTAGCCATCATAAGGAATGGATTGGCATATAATTATTTTTTTAAATTCACATATTCATAACCTATATCCATATTGTTAATCCCTCTGTTAGGAGATGCAATCCAACCAGCAGTCTTATTTATCTTTGTTACTTGAACCATAAGACTATTTATGAATTCTTTGTCATTTTCTGACGGCAGCCATGCCCCTAATGATTTATCATACTCATTTTTAGTGATTAATTGTCCTTCAGGACTAACATCTACTCCCGCCCATATACCTATATTTCTTCTGAACCTAGTAGAAGGTAATTTTAGTTCAATATTGTAGCCAGATTTTTTGATTAACCTATTCCATCGTTTTAAGCCAACTTCACAGTCAGTAACGTAAGCCCTTCTCGTTATTTCGTTCATAGCATTTCTCATAGGAATGGTTTGAGTTTCAATAGTATTTTCTAATGAAAGTCCATCAAAAGTAAAAGTTGAGTTCTTTTCAGAATGATCTTCATATCTCATCTCATCAGGTCTACCTTTGAGTCCGTTAGCGAAAGCTGTAGCTGAGTTAGATGATATTTCAGATCCAAATAGGTCTAAAGAAGAGGAAAACCAAAAATTTATGTATCTTTGAATGGTCTGTAAGTCTATAGCACCAGCATTTCTTATAGCATCAATTGAATCAGTTTTTAATTCATTCATAACTTCCAAAGTTCTTTGAATCATTCTTGTTATACCGGTTTCTCCCACTTGCATATGATGCGCTTCCTCAGTAAGCATAAACTGGCATGTTCTTGCAAGGGGATCAAAACTACTTTCAGCTAAAGATTTCAGCTGATATTTACCATCTCTATCAGTAAAATAAGTAAACATAAAGAAACTAACCCAATCAGTTATTGGCTCATTGAAAGTTCCAAGTATCCTTGGATTATCAACGTCTCCAGAATTTCTCTCTAACAATGCCTCAGCTTCTTCTCTGCCATCTCTTCCAAAATATGCATGTAATAAATAAACCATAGCCCATAAATGTCTACCCTCTTCAACATTAACCTGGAATAGGTTTCTTAAATCAAATAAAGAAGGACATGTCTTACCTAATTCTCTTTGTTGTTCAACCGAGGCTGGTTCTGTATCTCCTTGAGTCACTATAAGTCTTCTTAAAATTGACCTGTAATCTCCAGGAACCTGTTGCCACACTGGCTTACCAATATTGTCACCAAAATGTATTTTTCTATCTTCAACTTTATCATTTAGGAATATGCCCCATCTATATTCAGGCATTTTTACTTTACCATAAGTAGCCCAACCGTCTGAATCAACAGATGTTGCTGTTCTTAAATATACATCAGATGCCTGGAAGCCTTCAGGACCCATTTCTGTCCACCAGTTCTTAAACTTTGGTTGCCAATGTTCTAAAGCCCTCTGTAAAGATAAATCTGTACCTAGATCAACATTATTAGGAATTTTTTCTTGATAGTTTAAATTAGTCATTTTTATACCCTCTTATTATCAAATTTTGCTCTGGAACCAGTTCCAAATAACTTTAATGCACCTTTTTCACTTACAGCGTTGGGCCTATTAAATATCCAGTTTTGCCAAGCAGTAAGCCTTCCAAATATTTTAGTCTCGCAAGTTTCTTTTCCAGGAAATCTTAAATTAGCTTCAAGTCCAGTTAATGCATCCGGTGAAAAACTTGTTCTTTCTTCTACACTTAGTCTAATTTCTTCATTCCAATCTAAATCATCAGGAATAATTGTTATTAATTCTTCTTCAAATGCTTCTTCTGCATTTAACTTTTTACCTACTATTTTATGTAATGCGTTAAGTTTTGGTTCATCATTATTAAATCTTGTAGCAAGCCTAGATAAACCATTTACCATTTCTAAAGAAATAAAATTAATATCACTTAATGTAATAAAAGGACCCTTAGTATTTTCTGGAGACATAGAATTATTAAGCATATAAGTTCTATCTGCAGCAAATAATAGCTCTGCCAAAAGTCCTGAGAAACAACTATTATTATCAATTATAGTAAAAATTGACCTTGAAGACATATCTAATCTGGATAAAGTTCTTCTTAGTAAACCAGTTATCTCATTAATGAACCAAACATTTTTATTATCTTCTAGTATTGACGTAACACTCAAAATATCATCAGTACTACCTTCTGATGTAATAGTTAAAACTCCTACTTCTAACTCATTAGTTCTTAATAACAAGATTAAATCTTCTAATTCTCTAGCAAATTTTAGTGCCCACCAATTACTTCCCATTTTTATAACTTCATTAATATCTATAACATCAACTGATTTAGGCCCAATTATATGAATATTAGCGATTCTATCCTCTCTATTTATTCTAGCTTTTATAGTATCGTAATCTATACCTTCATTTGTAATATTTCTATTTAAAGCTTTTAGTTTAATGCCATTTTCACCATTACGTAATTTAACTGAAGCTGTAACTTTTGATACTCTTTCATTTATAAGATCATCAAACTTTGAAGGAGGAGCAATATAATCAACAAGTTTCCAGTCAACTGCTTTTTTTCCCCTAACTCCATCAGCATTAGTACAAAAAATATCAGCAATATCTTTTCTTACTTTTCTTTTATCTATTAATCTAGTAACGCCTCCTGTTCCGGGCAGAACACCTAATAGAGGAACTTCAGGTAAACTAACTGTGCTTGATCTATCGTCTACAAGTAATATTTCATCACATGCGAGAGCTACTTCATATCCTCCGCCAGCACAAATTCCATTTACAGCCGCAATAAATTTTATAGAGCCTGTATAGCTTGAATCCTCGAAACCATTTCTAGTTTCATTTGTAAACTTACAAAAATTTACTTTCCAAGTATGTTCCGATTGTCCTAACATATAAATATTAGCTCCGGCTGAAAAGTTTTTTTCTTGATTAGAAGTTATAACAACTACTTTAACTTTAGGATGTTCAAATCTAATTCTTTGCACGATATCATTTAACTCAATATCAACTCCTAAATCATAAGAATTCAGTTTTAAATCGTAACCTGGTTTTATGCCATCTTTTTCAGAAACATCTAAAAATAAAGTAGCTCTATTTTCATTAATATCTACTTTCCAATGTTTATAGGTATCAGGTTCTCTGTCGAAAGTTATCATAATAGTCTCCCAATAAAGTGCAATATAATGCACTATTTAAAAATATCAAATTAAAATAGCTTAGTCTTTAATTTTTTATAAGATTCACCTATCGATATGTTTTCAGTATTAATAGTTAAATCAGCTTTAGAATAAAGAGTAATTCTTTCATTTAATATATTGTTTAAATCATCCATTGCTCTAGGATTTGAACTCATTGGTCTTGAATCTCCCTGATTTAAAACCCTCTGCATATGTTCTTTTGGGCTAGCCTTAATCCAAATAGTGAAGTAATTGTTTAAAACATAATTAAAGGTTTTATATTCTGAAACAATACTGCCACCTGCTAGAAGAATTAATTTTTCATGACTTTTACATAATGTTTTAACCACATCAAATTCAAATCGTCTGTACATGCCTTGCCCACCTAATTCAATAATCTCATTAATATTCATACCTCCTAAATTTTCTATTTCGTTCGTTGCTTCAAATAGTGGGTAATTAAACTCTTCATGTAACATATTCCCTAATGTAGACTTTCCAGCCCCTCTTAAGCCTATTAAGGCAATTTTATTTTTATTTTTATTACTCTTATTTTCCTTGTAAATATCATTTATCAAATCAAAAACTTTACTTTTTTGCATAGGATTAAAAGTATTAAGCCTATGATCAATTAAATCAAAATTCACTGTGTTTTTGCCATTAAAGAAAAATTCATATAATGAAATATTTAATGCATATGCAATATTAGTTATTATAGATATTGAGGGGTTTGCTTTTCCACTTTCTAACTGAGCTAAGTATCTTAAAGAAATACCTGACTTATTGGCTAGAACTTGTCTTGTTAAACCTCTTTTTAATCTATATTTTTTGACTATCAATCCAATATTTTTATTACCATCTACATCTTTAGGATTATTTGATTCAAATAAAATATCATTTTTATAATCTACTATATTATTCATTTACAACTTTCTTAACTAATGATAACTATTATATGCATTATAGTGCATATAAATTTAAAATGTAAACAATTTAATAAGGATCTATAAGATGGAGTCTAAAAAACTATTAATATTAGTAGCTACCATGACTGGAACAGCATTGATGGCTGCAGAAGATATTGCAGAATATTGTAGCGAAAATGATATAGAAACAAAAATTATAGAAATAGATAATACCGATATAAAAGTATTAACCGAAGTAAAAAGCCCTGTTTTAATATGTTCTTCCACTTATGGACAAGGCGATGTACCTGATAGTGCTCAAAATTTTTATAATAAATTAAAAGAACTATCTCCTAATCTAAACCATATTAGATATGCATTATTTGGTCTAGGTGATATGACATACAGAGACACTTTTGCCTATGGAGGAAAAAAATTTACAGATTTGCTTGATTCACTTAATGCCACTAAGATAGGAGACCCTTTTTATCATGATGCTTCTGATGGAACTTTACCAGAAGAAGTTGCTGTAGATTGGTTTGTTAATAATATTAAAGAATACATATAGAATATTGATTAAGTATGATTACAGAAAAAAATAAAATTTATAACGCAGCCTATGATCTTATCTATAGAAATATTAGAGATAACCCTAATAAGATAGCTTTTATAGATAACAATGATAAAATTACTTATAATGAACTGTATATAAAAATTAAGGTATTTTCTTCATCTACTAGAAATATTAATATTAATGTTAATGATCGAGTAATAATATGCATGGATGATAATATTAACTATCCAATAGTTTTTTTAGGCTTAATTTGGGCTGGAGTTATTCCAATTTGTATTAATACTTTGTTACCAAGTAAAGACTATAAATATATGATTGAAGATTCTGAGGCAAAGGCTGTAATTATTTCAGATCAATTAATAGATAAATTTAATTCATTAATTCAAAAAGATAATGATATTTTACTTATTTCTAATGGTAATGAAAATTGTATAGATCTAAATGACTTAATTAACCAAAATAAACATTATATGGAAAAACCTATGGACACTAATGATAGTGATACAGCATTTTGGCTGTATTCATCTGGTTCTACAGGTTCACCAAAAGGTACACTTCATATGCATAAAAGTTTAGTTGCTACAGCAGAAAACTATGCAAAAAAAGTTTTAAATATCACTAATAATGATATTTTCTTTTCTGCGGCTAAATTATTTTTTGCTTATGGCCTAGGTAATGCCCTTACGTTCCCAATGAGTGTAGGCGCAACATCTATATTAATGTCTGATAGACCAACGCCAGAATCTGTCTCTAATATAATAAAGATACATTCAGTTACATTATTTTTTGGTGTTCCTACTCTCTATGCTGCCTTACTAAATTCTAAAATAAGTTCCTCACTTTTTAAATCCTTAAGACTATCAGTATCTGCAGGAGAAGCTCTACCCGCTAATTTATATGAAAGGTGGTATAAATTTTTAGGAATAAAAGTCTTAGATGGAATTGGCTCTACTGAGATGCTGCATATATTTATTTCAAACACAATAGATAATATTAAGCCTGGAGCTTCTGGAAAACCAGTAAATGGCTACGAAGCTAGACTTATAAATGATGATGGAAAAGTTGCTTCTGATAATGAGATTGCAGAATTAGAAGTAAAAGGACCATCTAGCGCAAGTTCATATTGGAACAAACCGCAAAAATCTAGTGTAACTTTTAAAGATGAATGGACCAAAACTGGAGATAAGTATATACGAGATGTTAATGGTATATATACATATTGTGGACGAGCTGATGATATGATGAAGGTTTCTGGTCAGTATGTATCTCCTTTCGAAGTTGAAGCGGCTTTACAAAGCCATGAAGAGGTATTAGAAGCTGCAGTTGTAGCAAATAGAGATAGCAATAATTTAATTAAACCTAAAGCATTTGTTATTCTTAAAAATAAACCTAATGATACTGAGAATCTTAAAATAGCACTTACTAATCATGTAAAAAATCAATTAACGCCTTTTAAATATCCGCGTTGGTATGAATTTGTTAATGAATTACCAAAAACAGCTACAGGAAAAATACAAAGATATAAATTACGAACTTATAATGACTGAAATTAATGATTATATTCTGATAGATGATACTAAAATAGAAGTAAAATCTATCATACATAAAAACTCTACTCTTGAACCAATAGTCTTTCTTCATGAAGGTTTAGGTTCAGTAGCATTATGGAAGAACTTCCCAAAAGAGATTTATAATTTAACAAAACGAGATGTAATTATTTATTCAAGATTAGGTATGGGTAATTCTTCTCAATTAAAAGTAGCCAGAAAATTTGATTATATGCACCAGGAAGCAATTAATTATCTACCTAAAATTTTAAATTCATTAGATATAACTAACCCAATTTTAATGGGGCATTCAGATGGTGCTTCAATAGCATTAATTTATGCAGGAAATAGTAATAAGGTTAAGTCAATGATTTTAGAAGCTCCTCATGTATTTGTGGAAGATATTTCTATTTCAGGAATTAAGGATGCAAAAAAACTATGGAATAATAGTAATTTAAAAGAAAAACTTAGTAAATATCATAAAGATCCAGAGGGTGCTTTTACAGGTTGGTGTAATGCATGGCTTTCTAAAAAATTTAAATCTTGGAATATAGAAGAATACTTAGATAATATTTCTGTCCCAATACTTCTAATACAAGGCAAGGAAGATACGTACGGAACCATAAAACAATTAGAGAGTATTGAAAATAAAACTAAAGGTTATGTTTACAGATATGAGTTAGAGAACTGTGGTCACAGTCCTCATACTCAATTTCCTAGAGAAATATCAGAAAAAATAAAGACTTTTTTAACAAATAATTAGGCAGAAACAGATGGTAAATTTGCTAAAGCCATTGCAACTTCACTTTCATCATAGTCTTGATCTTTAAGTTTTCCGCCAAAATAATCTGTATAAGCTTGCATATCAAAATGACCATGGCCACATAAATTAAATAAAATTGTCTTACTTTGACCTTCCTCTTTAGCCTTAAGGGCTTCTACAATAGCCCCTTTTACCGCATGATTAGCTTCAGGAGCAGGAAGTATGCCCTCAGCTTTAGCAAAAGTTACTCCAGCTTCAAAACACTCCAGTTGTTTATAAGAAGTACATTCTATTTCATTTTCATTAGCTAAATGACTTACTAAAGGCGACATTCCATGATATCTTAAACCACCTGCATGAAAACCTGGAGGAACAAAAGCTGACCCTAATGTATGCATTTTTACTAAAGGAGTTAAGTGTCCTGTATCACCAAAGTCATAAGCATATTTACCTTTAGTTAAAGTAGGACAATTTGCAGGTTCAACTGCAACTATTCTTGTTTTACTTTCCCCTCTTAAATTTCTACCGATGAATGGAAAAGCTATACCGGCAAAATTTGATCCTCCACCTGTACAACCAACTATAACATCAGGCTCATCTCCAGCAATTTCCAACTGCTTCATACTTTCTTGCCCTATTATAGTTTGATGTAATAATACATGGTTTAACACACTTCCTAATGCATACTTAGTATCATCTCTTTGAGCTGCCATTTCAACTGCCTCTGAAATAGCTATTCCAAGACTTCCTGTACTATCTGGACTGTCTTTTAAAATAGCTTTCCCAGATTCAGTTTCATTACTTGGACTAGCAACACATCTTGCTCCAAAACTTTCCATTAAAGCTCTTCTGTATGGCTTTTGATTAAAACTCACTTTAACCATATATACATCAACTTCTAATCCAAATATTGATCCAGCAAAAGCTAAGGATGATCCCCATTGACCTGCACCCGTTTCAGTAGTTAGCCTTTTAACTCCTTCTTGTTTATTATAATATGCTTGAGGAACAGCAGTATTAGGTTTATGACTGCCTGAGGGACTTACCCCTTCATATTTATAATAAATTTTAGCTGGTGTATCTAGAGCTTTCTCTAACTTTCTAGCTCTATAAAGTGGACTAGGACGCCATTGTCTATAAATTTCTCTAACTTGATCTGGAATTTCAATTTCTCTATCAGTACTAACCTCTTGCATAATTAATTCCATTGGAAATAACGGAGCAAGATCCTCTGGTCCAATAGGCTCTCCTGTTCCAGGATTTAATGGAGGTGCAAGTGGAGTTTTTAAGTCAGAACAAATATTATACCAATGTGTAGGCATTTCATGTTCATTAAGTAGAATTTTTACTCTTTCATTCTCATAATTAGTTTGATCTAACGCAGACAGTACGTCTTGCTCACCCTTTTTAAACATTATCCTCTCCCCTAGTATTTTTATTTTTTGGATTTAACCCATATACCTCTATCATGCAATAGTTTTATCTGTTTATCAATTACTTTAGTTTTATACTCTTTGTGTTTCATAGGAACTCTATCAAGATAGAGATTTTTTGGATATATAGGGTCTTTATATAATAGCTGATATAACTCAGTTCTAATATCTTTCATCCAATTATCCCATTGTGCATTTTCTCTATGAAACCTTAAGGCTTCAATATCTATGACACCTGATACATATGTTGAAGAACCACCATAATCCTGCCTGCCAACAATTGCGCCTTTATAATCTATTATATAAGATCTACCCCCAAAAGTGTCTATTGGTGTATCTCCTTCTTTATGTAAATAATATGTTCCCATATTTGGAGCTAAAACATACATATTATTATCTAATGCTCTTGCTCTACTCTGAATTTCAAACATATCATTTCCTGTTGCAGGATGAGGATAAGAAGCTCTATAAACTATCTCTGCACCATTTAATGCTAATGCCCTAGCATTTTCTGGGTAAGAACCTTCATTTGCCATCATAATACCTAATCGTCCTATATCAGTCTCGACTACAGGCCAAAAAGCATCAAGATTGTTACCATATTTTTCTATCCACCAGTCGTATATATCATGAGGGCAAACAGAATGTTCAACAGGAAATAAAGGAGATACTTTATAGTGCACTAATATTACTTCACCAGATGGATCTATAATGAAACCACAATTAAAAAATCTATTTGGCCAATCTGGATGTTTAGCTTTAGCTTGAGCTATTATGTAACTATTATACTCTCTCGCTATTCCACCTAACATATCTGTTTCCCATCCAGGTATATCTATACAGCAAGTTTTTGCAAAATCTTCATGTTCTGCATCAAGAACTTCATCATTAAATCCTTGAAGCGCTCCCTCAGGAATAGCTATTAATCTAACTGGAATATCTAGACTTGATAGCCAAGAAGCTGCTTTAGTTAAATGTTTAATATGGGTTAAATTATGCTTAATATCTGACCTATGTCTAATTCCTCTAACGGTAGGAATTAATCCAACAGCTGTATATGGTTTGATACTCATTTTTTTTCCAAAATAAAATTGTTAGAGTGGGATTAGATATTTTTTAATAGAAAATGTCCATATAAATATGAAATAATTATACAAGTAACTTTAAAATTGAATTAATAACTTTTTTAGTAGAAGCGGTCCCACCAAGATCTGGAGTAAAAGGACCTCCAGTATTAGCATAAAGCTTAATAGCCTTAAATATTCTATTTGCAGATTTATTTTCTCCTAAATGATCAAGCATCATAATACCACTCCATATTGCACCAATAGGATTAGCAGTATTCTTTCCTACTATATCAAAAGCAGAACCATGAATTGGTTCAAACATTGATGGAAAATTTTTATTAGTAGTTATATTTGCAGTAGCACCTATTCCTAAACTGCCAGTAAGTGCTGATGCTAAATCAGATAAAATATCTGCATGTAAATTTGTAGCAACCATTACATCTATTTTTTCTGGATTATTTACCATAATGGCAGTAGCGGCATCAACTAATAATTTGTTTGTCTTAACTTCAGGATAATTTTTTTTAACTTCATAAAACATTCTATCCCACAATTTCATACCATGTTTTTGTGCATTAGATTTAGTTACTAATGTTAAATGTTTTTTTTGCCTTTTAGAAGCTAATTTAAATGCATAATCATGAATTCTTCTACAGCCTTCTCTAGTAAAAACTGCTAATTCACTTCCAACTTCAATAGGTAAGTCTTTATGAACTATTCCACCTGAGCCAGAATACTCACCCTCGCTATTTTCTCTCACTATTACCCAATCAATTTTTTTTGCTAAGTGTTCATTTAAGGGAGAATTAATACCTTCTATATATTTAGAAGGCCTTATATTGGCATATTGATCTAATCCTTGACAAATTTTAAGTCTTAGTCCCCATAGGGTAATATCATCATCAATATCTTTATCCCCTACTGCACCAAAAAATATAGCATCATGTTTTTTTAATTTTTCTAAACCATCATTTGGCATCATCAATTTATGCTTCTTATAGTAGTTACTTCCCCAATTATATATCTTTCCTTTAATTGATATATTATCTAATTTTAAGGATTTTCTTATAACTTTTAAGCTTTCATGAATAACCTCTGGTCCAATACCGTCACCAGGTAATATAGCTATGTTATATTTGTATTTATTATTTTTATTAAATTGTTTCATATACTAATATCTTATAATATTGTTTTGGTAATATATATATTAAATTAAGGGGGGATGGAAATGATTAATTATACTGAAGATTTTTCCAACAAAGTAGCTATTATAACTGGAGCTGGAAGCGGTATTGGTAAAGAAACAGCAAAAAGAATGATCAATAATGGCGCTAAAGTAGCTCTTTGGGATTATAATGAAGATACACTAAACAACATACAAAAAGAATTAGGAGAAAATTCTCTATCAGTTCTAGTGGATATTTCTAATGAGAATTCTGTGAGTGAAGCAGCAAATCAAGTTAGGACTAAATTTGGAAAACCATCTATTCTAGTAAATTGTGCAGGTGTTGCAGGAATAAATGCTACTATAGAAAATACTGATCCAGATGAGTGGAGAAGAGTAATAAATATAAATTTAAATGGAACTTTTTTATGCTGCAAAGAAGTTATTAGTGATATGGTAGAAAATAAATATGGACGTATTGTAAACATAGCCTCTGTAGCAGGTAAAGAAGGAAACCCAAATGCTGCTCACTACAGTGCATCTAAATCTGGGGTAATAACATTTACTAGGTCACTTGGTAAAGAACTTGCTGAGACTGGCGTCTTAGCAAACTGCATTACACCTGCTGTAATAGAAACTGAGATGTTATCTCAAGTAAGTGATGAGCATAAGGCATATATGATATCTAAAATACCAATGGGAAGAATGGGCCAACCCAGTGAAGTAGTATCACTTATTTGTTGGTTAAGTTCTAATGAATGTTCTTATAGTACTGCTGCTGCATTTGATCTATCTGGAGGAAGATCTACTTATTAGACTTGAATCTATTTAATTTTTGCATTTTACTATTTTATGTAGTAATAACGTTATATAAACATATTTATTTGGGGCATTTACATGGAAATAATTATAAAAAGAATACTAATGATTACTATTTTGGGTACAATGATAATTGGTCTTTCTGCCTGTCAAAACACACAAATGGCGTCAAAAGAGGCTGTTAGTGCATCAGGATCATCAGAACAAGTGCAAGATGACTCAATAGCAGCAGCTCAAGCAGCAGCTGATAATGCTAATACAAGAGCTAATGAGGCTTTTCAAGCAGCACAAACTGCTAGAAGAGTTGCAGAACGTGGTGTTGAAATGGCAAACCAAAATCAGGCAGCTTTAAGAGCTCTTAATGATAAAATAGATAGAATGTTTGAAACTATCTCTCGCAAATAATAAAAACTTATTTAAATTTTAGGGCCTTAATTTTTATTAGGGCCTTATTATTTTGATATCATAACTTCTGTAGGTATTCCTTTTGCAAGGTTAACTGCTTTTTTAACTTTATCCCAATCAACTTTCATAATATCTAAGCCTGCAGCCTTTTGAATTACTTCATAAGCTTGAGGATATAGATCAGTGCTTCTAATTACTTCTTTTTCTTCACTACTAGTTACATAGTCAGGTAAAACATGAACTTCTATATAAAGTTTATTCTTTTTCCAACCAGCTTTAATAGATTGATTTACTATGTTAACTTTTGTACCTTCATTAACCAAATCATAGAGAATTTCAATATCTTCTGGATATAATCTAATACAGCCATGAGATACTTTCATTCCAACACCATATGGTTTGTTAGTTCCATGTATTAAATATGATGGCATTGATAAATAAATAGCTCTATTACCTAAAGGGTTATCTTCTCCTGCTGCAACAACTTTTGGTAAACTAGGATCTTCTTCTCTTACTGATTCAGGTGGTATCCATATAGGGTCTTTCTTTTTTTTAATAACTTTAGTTTTTCCTAATGGTGTTTCCCATCCACTTCTTCCAATACCAATAGGAAAACTAGCTATTAATTTTTCAGATTCGTAATAATAAAGCCTAAGGTCACCTATATTAATTATAATTCCATCTCGCTTACCAAAAGGTAAGATATGAGCTTTAGGAATTAATAATTTATTATCTTTACCTGGAATCCAAGGATCCATATTTACATCATTTGCTGATAAAATATCTGCAAATGAAATATCAAATTTTCTAGCTATACTAATTAATGTATCCTTTTCTTCGGTTGTATAATAATTATTTACTCCATATACGTCATCACCTATATTATTGTCATCTGACAAAGATGAACTAGAGAATATACAAAAAAAAGGAATGATAATGAATTTAAAAAGTCTCATAAGAACAGTCCCAAATTATCCTAAGCCTGGAATATTATTCCGCGATATTACAACATTATTATACAATGGAAATGCATTAAAATATATATCTGATATTTATTATAACCGTTATAAAGAAAAAAATATAAATGCTGTAGTAGGTATAGAAGCTCGTGGATTTATCTTTGGCGCTATAATAGCAGAAAGACTTGGCATTTCGTTTGTACCTATTAGAAAAAAGGGAAAACTTCCATGTAAAGTTATTTCCGAAGAATATTCATTAGAATATGGAACTGATACGTTAGAAATAGATATTTCATCTTTAAATGAAGATTCTAATATAGTAATTATAGATGATTTAATTGCTACAGGTGGTACAGCACTTGCAGCAGGCAATTTAATTAAAAAATTAAATGCTAATATTCTTGAGTATTCATTTTTAATAAATTTACCTGAACTTGGTGGTGCTAAAAAATTAAAAGATAATAATTATAATGTGCATTCATTAATAGAATTTGAAGGAGAATAAATTACTCTTTTTGATCAACATCTTTCTTTTTTGTTAAATCTTCAAGCCTGCTATAAAACTGTTGATGCTTTTCATTTTTTAAAGAAAACACCCAATTACTAAAATTAGTATTTAATTTAATTACTTCTTCCTCAACATCTTTATAACTATCCATTTCTGGCAAGCCTACGTTAACTGGACCATCTGCCGGCAATTCTCTTCTCAATTTAATATCTGAGGAAGCATTAAAAGAGACCCAATTGAAGCCTTTAATATTCTCATTCTTTATTATTATTTTTAATCCATCAAAAGTTGTATAAACTATAGTAATAGCCTTATCTGAAAAAGAAATATCATTTTTAGATCTTATATCCACCAAAGCTACTGTATCAAGCGCACTTCCTAACTGATTTCCTACATAAGGGTTTATCGGTAAAGTATCATCATCTAAATTTTCTAATTTAAAGTATTGTTCTGCATAATTATCTCTTTTAATAATTACCTCATGACCGTCTGGATGTGTTATAATAATATCCGCTATTCTTGTTCTATGCACTGTAAATAATGTATCATCAAGCCAATCTATTTGTGACTCTGGAACATCAAAATTTCTCCAAACTAACCAACTTTGATTATCATTTGGTTTTCTAGCATATCTAGTTTCCACTCCAAATTTAGAATCATTACCAACTAAAATAGAAGCTACTTCACTTTTATCATTATTTATTAGAGTAACCTTACTAGCAGTATTAGTATTGACATCTACCTCATTTAAACCTAACTCTCCATGCAAATCAGGGTTTTTTGTTTTTGGTTCTATAGTTTCTAATTGAGCAACTCCTACAATAACTCTTTTAATCTTATCTAAAGGTACAGGAAAATTAGCTAAGCCAGGAAGATACCAATTATCTTTATTTCGAATAATAGAAAAGTTTTCATTAAAAGTAGTAATATTAATCTCAGCAATTTCATTCAATAATTTAAGACTATTTACATCTGTAGAAACACTAAGCTCAGGAAATAGAAACCTTTCTCCTTCGACCCTTCTGTTCTCTGAATCTTTGTATAAACTTACAATAGATGTAATTCCTACAAATATTATAGTAACTATTATTATTAAGTAAGCATTTGACTGCTTCATTACTTTTAATCCTTTATTATTTAGTTCGCATACCTGCTAAATGATTAATTCTTTTTCTTCTTCTCATTAAAAATACAAGAACAGCTGAAATAGATACTAAAATAGGAGCAACCCATATATTATAAAGTTTTAACATTAGTCCTAGTTTTTCTATATCAACTCTTAAATCCCTTTGAACATCTCTTAATTGTTTTCTAATATTAATTATTTGATCCTTAAAGTCTTGCAAAGTATCAGCTTGCTCTTTTGATAAAATAGGAGCTCCATCCTGAGTAGCTATGGATGCCCCTCTTTGTAAGTCTCTTAATTTATTTTCTGTAATCGTCAAATCATTTTGTAAGCTTTTTTCAGTCTCTCTATAAGCTGTTTCAGCCTTCTTTTGAAGTTCTTCCACAACTATAAAAGGTCTCAATGATGTACCTCTTGTTCTTAGAGCAATTAGTTCTCCTCCCCCTGAGAGATATTCAACAGCATTAATAACTAAAGAACCATTATCAGAAATTGGAGTAAAAGTTTCTTTTCCAAAGTTATCCTGCTTTTGTGTCCAAATAGAGTTTGATAGCATATCTGTATCTGCAAATATTAAAATATTACCTTTATTAGTTTCTATTTTATGATTTCTATTTATAAATGGTTCCCCTCCATCTTCAGGCTTAGGCGGCCCATCTATAAAAGCTGAATTAAACTGTCCCGTTAAACTAACAGCTAAATTTTTAGTTGCCTGGTCAGATTGGAACTCAGATAGTAATAAAGTTGGATCTGGTCTAAATTGTATTTTGAATCTCTCAATTAACATAGAGTCTGCATTGGAACTATATAATATTTCAAATTTTGATTTTGCATCTTTAGATCTTACTATTCCTCCAGGGGTATTTGTTAAAATAGATTCGAGCTCATTTGTAATTAGATTATTTGGATTCATTAAGTCTTTTGTCAATGACAACCATAATACATATGTAATTACTCTAGAATTTTGGGATCTTCCAATGGTAACTTTTCTTCCAGATATTCTATCTCCAACTATCATACCTGGCTCCACATAAGCGCCATAATTACTAAATAACGTATTTAAATTTGAACCAGGTATATAAGTCCTTCTCTGCTCTATTGGTAAAGCATTTCTTTCAACTTCAGAATAAGGATCAACAAAAAATATGGTCCCTTTTCCAGACATTACAAATTGATCAATTGCATATTTAGTTATATTTGCTAAATCCTTAGGATGAACTATCATAAGCAAATCTATATCTTCGGGAATCCTGATACTGTCAGAGGGAATACTAATAATTTCAAATACCTCTCCTAACCTATTATAAATTTCCCAAGGAGAAACATATTCTGAGGCAGGTGCATCAGGATAAGCTAATCCTCCATTGATAGGTAAGGAACTTATTAAACCTAATTTCTTTTTCTTAGGATTAGCTAAGTCATTAACGATTCTACTAATGTCATATTCTAAGTATGTCTCTCTATTTTGCTCAAAAAAAGGAATTGTAGAAATATCATCTGTTGAATTTGTAGCTACTAAGCCAAAATAAAACTTCTCTCCAGCTTGCGAGATCTGCATACCTTGTAAACCATATAAAATAGCTAAATCTTCATTATCAGTAAATGGTTCTGGATCAACTCTTTCTAATCTAATCATACCATTAGATCTAACAACATATTCCTCAATTATTTCTCTTACTCTTTGACCATATTCCCTCATAGGAGCAATATCTCTGCTTAATTTGTCTGAGAAAAATAATCTTAAAGTAATAGGTTCCTTTATCGTTTCTAAAACTTTAAACGTACCAGAGTTTAATGTATAAAGATTATTTTCAGTTAAATCTAATCTTGCACCTGAAAATAGCTGATTACTTAATGTATTTAATGAAATAAATAAAATTATTACCGCTATAGTAGCAAACCTAACTAAAATTGCTGATGATGTATTATCATTTTTTAATAAGGAAAATAACATACTATATACCTTTTTTAGAATTTATAGATATAACATTCAATGTTAACGCCCCTAATATTAGAGATAAAAAATATATTATATTTCTAATATCTATTACACCTTGAGTTAAATCAGTAAAATTAGATATAAAACTAAAAGATGCAATTGTGTCAAGAAGTGCTTGCGGAGTCCATCCAGAAAAAAAGTTTAGCACAATTGGCATACCACTAACCGTAAATAAAAAGCATACAGCAATAGTAACAACAAAAGCTATAACTTGATTTTTTGTTAAAGAAGAAATGCACGAACCAAT
>JAQWLZ010000017.1 GCA_029247025.1 Alphaproteobacteria bacterium
TATATATTATTTTCATAGAAATGCTTGGCAAAATAGATTTACGTTGCTATAGAGATAGAAATATGTTCCGCGGTAGCTCAGTGGTAGAGCAATCGGCTGTTAACCGATCGGTCGTAAGTTCGAATCTTACCCGCGGAGCCATTTTTTATAAAGATTTATCATAATATTATTTAGCTGCAACTACTCTGACATATCCATCATTAGATCTTACAATATTTATAGCACTTCCATTTGAAATTATATCAGATTCGTCAGAAATAGCCTGAACAATTACTATTGTATCAGAAACATTTGAACAAGAGCTAGATACATTCTCACAATTTGTATTAATTGTATATTCTACACCATCACTTTTATTTCTCATTTCTTCTATAGCTGTGCCAGCCATTGCTCCTCCTATTACAGAAATAATAATAGCTGCTTCTTCTAAAACATTATCTCCACCAGTAAGTCCATAAGTAGTAGCGCCAGCTAGTGTAGCTCCTATAGCTGCTCCCCAATATTGAGTATCTTTTTTTAAACCAGCAATAACTATTTGTCTTGATGCAACAATAACTCCTGGAGTGGTTCCCATTACAACTCCAACTTCTTCAGGGCTATAAACTGAAGATTTTTTATCTACACAACCAAGCAGAATTAAGAAAAAGCCTAAAAATAATAGTAAAAAATATCTTTTCAAATTAAACATAAATTACAATAACTCAGTTTAAATAATATTTAAACCCATAGTAGTAAATTTAGAATCCAGAATCATAAAACCTATTGACTTCGTCTATCAACTCTAATGTTTGATAAACAATTTGAATATATATTAATCCATGAATTCCCTCATTACATTGAATTCTTAACAAATTATATTTGATATATTTAAAATATAATGTAATATAAGAGTTTGAATAATTTAATGTTTAATAGGGCAATAAGAAATGACAAATATAATTAAAATAAAAACAGGCGCATGGGCGAACCCAAAAAATATTGCTACAGGTAATGTAAGTTCTGTTAAAAAAGTAGGAGCCTTTTATATTTTTACTATAAAATTAGATAACAACGATATAAGAGAATACTCTTTCACTACATCTAATAAAGCTGTCCATATGAGAAAAATAATGATTGGACACCTAGAAGAAAAATTCAAAAAAGAATTAAAATCTTATAAGTAAATATTATAGTTAATTTAAATACATAAAATCTTCATATATTCTTAAGTAATAAATTATATCGCCTTGTTAATTATAATAATTAACCCCTAAGGACTTAAGAGTATGTAAATAGTTGTTTATATAATTCCCTCCCCAAAGCATGCTCTTAAGTCTTTACCAAATAAATAAATTTGTATTTGATAAAACTTAATAACTACTACAAAATAAAAATGTTATTTTGTTGGGGTAGATATGTTAAGATTAGAGGGAAAAGTTGCCTTTATAACTGGAGGTGGTGGCGGAATAGGTAGAGCTACAGCAGAACGCTTTACTGAAGAAGGCGCAAAAGTTTGTATTGCTGAAATTGACTCTTCAGTTGGTGAAAAAGCCGCAGAATCTGCTCATTTAAGGGGGAAAAATACAGGAGGCGATGCATTTTTTGTAAAAACAAATGTTAGCGATGAAAAAAGCGTAAAAAATGCAATAAGTGAAACACTAAAACATTACGGAAAAATAGATATATTACATAATAATGCTGGTGGTTCAACACTGCAAGATGGTCCTGTTACAGAAGCTCCGATAGAAGAATTTTGGAGATGCATCAACCTTGATTTATTAGGAACTTTTCTTTGTTCCAAATATGTAATTCCACAAATTATTAAATCTGGGGGTGGCTCTGTTATTAATATGTCATCAAATGTAGCATTAATGGCATTGCCTGGTCGTGATTGTTATACTGCAGTCAAAGGGGCAATAGCATCGATGACAAGATCTATGGCTGTTGAATATGCTCCAAATAAAATTAGAGTAAATGCTATCGCACCCTCAGTTACTTTATCAGAGCGTGTAAAAAAACTATTAGACAATAGTCCAGAGATAGAAACAATTGCTAAAAAGCATTTACTAGGTTTAGGGGAACCGATACATGTAGCCAATTTAGCTGTTTATTTAGCATCAGAAGAATCAAAAATTACAACTGGCCAAGTTATTTCTGTGGATAGCGGTGTCACCATTACATAATTAATATACTAGTGAGGCTTATATGAAAATAGCTATAATTGGAGGAGGAAATGGAGGATATGCAGCAGCAGCTGACCTCACAAATAATGGTCATGAAATATATTTTTGGCAAAGATCAAAAATTTCTAGAAACTCTCTTATAAAAAATAAAAATATAATTTTAATGCAAGACCAAAAAGGTAAAAAAAGAATAAAAATTCATAGAATTTGTAATACTATAAATACTGCCATAAGAAATTCTGAAATTATAATAATATTACTTCCTGCTTTTACTCAAAATTATCTAGCTAAAAAAATTAAACCTCATATTCAAAATAACCAAATAATTTTATTACCTCCTGGCAGTTTTGGTTCATGGATATTTATGAAAGAAATAAAAAATAAAACTGTTTCTTATGCAGAATCTGGAACACTTCCCTACCTTACAAGAAAAAAAAATATTAATACTATTGCTATAACTACTAGAGCATCAAAACTTCCAACTGGAATATATTCTAATGAAGATCATAAAAAAATTATCCAGAAACTCAAAAATATATATCCTTCAATTGTATATTGCGGTGATATTTTATCTGGAGCACTTATGAACGCAGGTCCCATAATTCATCCTCCGCTGGTCATTTTAAATGTAGGCCCATTAGAGCATTTTAGTAAATGGGATATTCATAATGAAGGTACACAAAAAAGTATTCAAAAAGTTATATTTGAACTAGATAATGAACGCATTCTAATAAGAAAAAAATTAGGCTATAAATCACCTCATTATCCCATAAAAGATCATTATGAAAATCAAGGTAAAAAATGGATGTATGGTAATTTAGCTCATGACAAACTAGTTTCTTCAAAAGACTGGAGAGAAAATATTAATATACATTCACATAGATATGTTATTGAAGATATAAAAGAAGGATTAGCTTTTATGCACTCCTTAGCTGAAAAATTAAATATTAAAGTTCCTATAACCTCAAGCTTATTAGATATTACTTCAACTATATTAGGTACTGATATTAAAAAAAGTGGAAGAACACTATCTAACCTAGGTGTAAACTGTAGTTTAAATAAATTAAAAACAATATTAAGTTATACAAAATGAATATAGTTATTATTGGTTGTGGCAGAATGGGACAAGGCATAGCTATTACATTCGCTTTAGCTGGTTATAAACTCAAATTAATAGATATAAAAAAACGATCAAAAAATGATTTTAATAAATTATTAATAAAGGTTAATTCAGGAATATCTAAAAATTTAGAAATATTAAATAATATTAAATTAATAAATAAAAATAAAATTAAAAAAATATTTAACAACATTGAAGTGATCCAATATGGAGGGATTAATAATTTAATCAGCTCAGCAGACATCATTTTTGAATGCGTTCCAGAAAAACTTAAAATTAAAAAAGATGTATTTAAATTGTTAAGTGAAAATACGAACAAAAAAACTATTATTTCTTCTACAACTTCTACAATACTTAGTTCAGAACTTTCTAAATATAATAAACACCCAGAACGATTTTTAAATGCTCACTGGTTAAATCCTCCTTATTTGATGCCTTTAATAGAAATATCTCCATGCAATGAAACAAGTAAAAGCAATATTAAAAAAGCATATAATTTATTTATAGAAATAGGAAAAGTACCCATTATAAGTAAGCCATCTCCAGGTTATATTGTTCCTAGAATTCAATCCTTAGCTATGAATGAAGCAGCACGAATATTAGAAGAAGGTACGGCTAGTGCAGAAGATATAGACAAATCTGTTATTTATGGTTTTGGCCTTAGGTTTGCAATACTTGGATTGTTAGAATTTATAGATTGGGGAGGTATTGATACACTTGATAACGCAAGTAGTTATATGACTAAGGCAATGAAGTCTAAAAGATTTTCTACACCTAATATTGTAAAAAAACATATTAAAGATAATAACTTAGGGTTGTCTACACAAAGTGGATTTATGAACTGGAAAAATATTGATATTGATAAATACCAAGAAGAAAAATTAAAAAACTTTGTAAAAATTACAAAGCTGTTAAATATTCAGCCTAAAATTAAGATTTAATTTTTTCAAATATAGTGATAATCGCCATATGATTGTTTTTATTATCAGCTGTTTGATTATTCGAATAAATAGAGCAATTTGAAATTTTTTTCATTTTTATTTTTTTAATAATTTCTAAATTATGGAAAAAATTTTCAAATCCTTTTTCTTTATAATGAATAGCATTAATGCCAATAGTTAAAATTGCTCCATCTACACAAATAGATAATAATTCTTTAATAATTTCTGGGCCTAAGTGCCCATGTGTAAACGCACCTGCACTAATTATTCCAGAATAATTATTTGGTACATTCCTAATTGGTTTTGTAAGGTCGATTTCATAAAGATTTCTATAAATATTTTTATCTCGTGCCACATCAATCATATCAGGAGAAATATCAAAACCATCAATTATAAGATTTGAATTAATATACTTTAATTCATTAGCAACAAGCCCAGTTCCACATCCAATATCACAAATACTGCCATTATTATTATGGTTTTGTATAAACTCATCTGCAACATATTTTGGATAGATATACTCTAATCCAGATGCAAAAACATCATCATAATCTTTTGAAAAATTTTTATAATAAACAATATTATCTTCAGGCGACTCTAAGTCATAAGCCCCATCTAAAAGCTTAAGAGCTTTATTTTTAACATTATTTTTATCATCCATAATTTTTCCTAAAATTTTTAAAGCATTAATATAATAAATATCTTAAGCTTAATTATATATAGTTAGGATTATAAATGGGCATTCCAAAAAAAGCTAGAGCGGTAATAATAGGTGGAGGAGTAATAGGCTGTTCTATAGCTTATCATTTAGGAAAAATAGGATGGAAAGATGTTGTTTTACTGGAAAGAAAAAAATTAACATGTGGAACTACCTGGCACGCAGCTGGTTTAATTGCACAACTAAGGGCCACAAAAAACATGACACGTTTAGCTAAATATTCTCAAGAGTTATACCAAAAATTAGAAAAAGAAACTGGCCTGTCCACAGGCTTTAAACGTAATGGGTCAATTACAGTGGCATTAAATAACGAGAGAATGGAGGAATTACTGAGATCAGCAGCTATGGCTCGTGCATTTGGAGTTGAAATAGAAGAAATTAATCCTGAACAAATATTAGAACGTTATCCAAAATTAAAAATTGATGATGTAGTTGGAGGATTATGGCTACCTAAAGATGGCCAAGCAGATCCAGTTAATATTACGCAAGCTTTAGCTAAAGGCGCTCGTAATTTTGGAGTAAATATTATTGAAGGAACTAAAGTTACAAATATAGATAAAGCTAATTCTCAAGTTAAGGGTGTAATGACAACGGATGGTTATATTGAATGTGACTATATTGTTAATGCAGCTGGTATGTGGGCGCATGAAATAGGAAAAAAAGCTGGGGTAGCTGTACCTTTACATGCATGTGAACATTTTTATATTGTTACTGAAAATATTAAAGATTTAAAACCAAACCTACCAGTTTTAAGAGTTCCAGATGAAAGTGCTTATTATAAAGAAGATGCTGGAAAAATACTTCTTGGATGTTTTGAACTTAAATCTAAACCATGGGGAATGGATGGTATTTCTGAGGATTTTGAATTTGATTCTCTTCCTGATGATTTTGAGCACTTCGAGCCCATACTAGAAAAGGCCATAAAACGCTTTCCTTATTTGGAGACTACAGGAATTCATACTTTTTTTAATGGCCCTGAGAGCTTTACCGCAGATGACCGATATTTATTAGGTGAATCTCCTGAACTAAAAAACTTTTTTGTAGCCGCAGGTTTTAATTCGGTGGGTATACAATCAGCTGGAGGAGCAGGAAAAGTTCTAGCGGATTGGATGGACCAGGGAAACTCTCAAATGGATTTGTGGGACGTTGATATTAGAAGGGTTCAGCCTTTTCAGAATAATAGAAATTACTTGAGAGAGAGGGTTTCTGAAACATTAGGGCTTTTATATGCAGATCATTTTCCTTATAGACAAGTTGAAACAGCAAGAAATATTCGTTTATCACCCCTTCACCACCAATTAAAAAAATTAGGTGCATGTTTTGGAGAATCTTCGGGTTGGGAAAGAGCCAACTGGTTTCTTCCTGGTAAAGAATTGAAAAAAGGAACAGCCCCTCAATATAAATATAGTTGGAAACGTCAAAACTGGTTTCAATATAATGCTAATGAACATAATGCAATTAGAAATAAAGTAGGCTTATTTGATATGTCTAGTTTTGGAAAAATTAAAGTAATAGGAAAAGATGCTGAGGATGTTTTGCAAAGAATTGCTGCAAATGATGTTGCAATAGAGCCAGGCAAAATGGTGTATACACAATTTTTGAATAAAAAAGGATGCGTGGAAGCAGATGTAACTATTACCCGGCTCTCCTTAGAAGAATTCTTAATTGTTACTCCTGCGGATACAATACTTAGAGATATTAATTGGATTAATAACCATATACCAGATAATGCGAATACAATTGCTATAGATGTAACTTCCTCCGAAGCAGTAATTACTATTATGGGACCTGAATCAAGAAATTTTTTACAACCAATAATTTCTAATAGCCTATCTAATAATTCTTTCCCGTTCGCTAGTATGCAAGAAGTTGATATAGGGTATGCTAAAGCAAGAGCTCATAGAATAACTTATGTAGGAGAGTTAGGGTGGGAGCTGTATGTTTCAAATGATCTATCTAATCACGTCTTTGAGACTTTAATGAAAAGAAGTGAAGATCACCCAATTCAACTTTGCGGTTTACACACGATGGACAGCTGCAGAATAGAAAAAGGATATAAACATTTTGGCCATGACATATCAAATGAAGATAACGCGCTAGAAGCAGGACTTGGATTTGTAATTAAAGAAGATAAACCTTCTGGAAAGTTTGGCCATATGATAGGCAAAGATTCTATAATTAAAAAAAGAAATGAAGGGTTTGAAAACTTATTATTACAATTTAGACTTAGAGACCCAGAACCATTACTTTATCATAACGAACCTATTTTAAGAGATGGAATAATAGTTGGATATCTTACAAGTGGAAATTATGGTCATTATTTAAAGGGTGCTATAGGATTAGGATATATAAAATGTAACACCGTTGGTGAAAGCATTAAAGATGTGCTCTCTTCTTCTTATCAAATAGATGTAGCAGGTAATAAAATTGATGCGGATGTTAGCTTTAAACCAATGTATGACCCTAAGTCACTCAAAATTAAAATTTAAATAATATTATTTCTAATAATTTCTTTTAGTAAAATAACTAAAGAGATAATAATCAGAAAAAAACCAAAAGCCTTTTTCAAAAAATTTGAGCTAATATTTTTAGAATATTTACTTCCTAATAATATTCCTAAAGTAGTAAAAATCAAAATCATAATAATCAAATAATAATTTAGCTCAACTCCTGTTTGCATATCTCCAATAAAACCAATAATAGATTTTATAAAAATAATAAATAATGAAGTTCCTATAGCAGTCTGTATATTCAACCCTGCAAAAATTACTAATGTGGGTATTATTATAAAACCGCCTCCAGCACCTACTATTCCAGTAAAGAGACCTACGAGTGAACCTTGTAGAATAATCTTAAAATTTTTATATATTAAGTTTGAAGATACTATTGATAATTTTTCCTTAGAAAATAACATTAAATATGCAGCAATGAACATTAGTAAACAAAAAACCATCATAATTATGAAGTCTTTGGTAAATATTAAATCTCCAAAAAAAATGCGTTCAGGAAAAATAGTAAGTAAATATCTTCTAGTTAAATAGATTGTTATTAAGGAAGGAATGGCAAAAGTTAAAGAATCTATTAAATTAATTTGATTATTTTTAAGATACTTAATACTTCCTATTAATGCTGTAAAACTAACAATAACTAGAGAATAAGTTGTAGCTAAGCTTGGGTTAATACCCATAAAGTAGACTAGAATGGGTAAAATTAAAATTGAGCCACCAGCACCTAAAGTCCCTAAAACTGCCCCCATTAGGATTGATAATAAGTAACCTGTTATCAACATGAAACATAACTCTTATAATAAAATATAAGTTTAACAATAAATTAGAATTTAATAAAATTTAATTAACTAATTAATTATAGAGGTTATTTAAAAAATAACCTCTATATTTTATATTACCAAGCCTTCTGGTATGCGAGAATTAATGAGTTACCTTTTTCCATTTGCAAGCCGTTCAAATCTTGTTTCAATGGAGTAAGGAATTCTAGAGCTAACCTATGCCCTCTAATTTGCTCATCTTGCCCTACTATGTTTAAAGAAAATCCTAAATAATAAGATCTCCCTCCATAATTTGCGGTTTCTTGTGTAGGGTTTCTTCCAGTTATTAAGCTATCATTGCCATCAATACTATCTTCATCAATAACTAGAAACCTAATAGCAGAAGAAAATTCTTCATTCCATAAATAGCTCAACCAAGAAGAAATTTCTAACTTGTTACCAAAATGCCAGCCATTATTATCATTAAGTGACCTTTTATACTTTATTTGAGTTCCCCAGCTAATATCATCATTTTTCTGTGAAAGAGTATATCCTATTAATAAATCATAAGTGCCAGTTCCAAGTTGCATACCATATGGAGCTCTAATTACTTTATTTGCTCCACTTGGCATTAAAGCAGTAATTTCTTCCTTTGTAGAGCCAGTAGGTAGTGACAAACCAATATTTATATGTGAATTTATTTTTTCTGATGTAACTTTTACAAGAGCGCTAATAGAGCTATCTCCTAAGCCAGATGTATTTGCTACAAAACTTCCTACTTTTGAAGTACCCATCATATTATAAGTATTATTTGTCATCTCTTTTTTAATAAAATTTATCATACCCATGAAAGTAATATTATCTTTTAAGCCATACATAAATCCAAGCATATGCATATCCATTTTCATAGAATCTGGTATAATTCTATAAGTAGTTCCATCGCCTCTCTTATGGCTTAGTGAACCTATTTCGGAAACAGAGTTACTTCCATTTAGTAATCCTTCCATCTCCATATTCATATATCTATATGAAATCATATATTCTCCCTCTTTATGCATATGGTCACCCATTACTCCAATCGGTGCATGACTATCAGGTCTTCCTCCTGGCATAAGCTTTTCATCATGAGCATATAAGTTAGTGATTAATAAAAATTTAATTAGTAATACGCTTAAAGCGATAGTCTTTAAGTAAGTCATTTTTTGCCTCCAGTTAATTAGTTATTATGTAAAAAAAATTAACTAAGAAATGGAGGACCTCTGATTAGATTATTAAGTGTAAAAGAATACTTATTAATATTTGATTCAAATACAATAAATTTTTGGTTAGCTACATTAATATCTATAAAATGTCTAAACTTATATATTGCATATAAATTGCTGTCACATGCAGTACAATCTATACAGTAATTATGATAAGCTTGAGAATTTTTAGTATCTTTAATACTGCCGTCTTCTGATAGATACTTTATACCTTCACTTGTACAAATAATAATATTTGAATCATTATTAGTATTAGCTGCAGCAGTAAATATAATACTAAAGCTACTACTTACTAAAACAGTAAATATTAAAAAATATGAAACATATTTTCTTAGGTAGACCATATTTTTTTTATAGAGATATTTTATAAAAATTCAATATATCTCTTTAAATATTTTTAATATATGTATAAAATTTTAAATCAATTAATTTAATTAAAGGATTAAATATGAATATTGTAGTCATGGGTACTGGAGGAGTTGGAGGGTATTTTGGAGCAAGACTTGCTAATGCTGGGCATAATGTATGTTTTATAGCAAGAGGAAAACATTTAGAAGCTATAAAAAGAAATGGCCTAAAAATTATTAGTGAAACTGGAGATATACTTATTCATCCTGCTAAAGTAAGTGATGATCCATCAGATTTTGAAATTGCTGATATTATCCTTTTTTGCGTAAAAGCTTTTGATACAGAATCTTCAGCAAAATTGATTAAGCCTTTAGTTGGTCCTAAAACTGCTGTAATACCCTTTTTAAATGGAATAGGCCATTTAGACACCATGAAAGAAATATTAGGGGATAGTAATGTTATTGGAGGAGTAGCTGCCATTAGTGCCTTAATAGAAGAACCAGGAGTAATTCGCCATAATTCTACAATGCAAATGCTTAAGTTTGGAGAATTTAATAACGAGAAAACTGAAAGAGTTTTATCATTTCAATTGGCATGTGAAGAGTCAGGGATTAATAATACAATTCCAGAAAATATAAATACTGATATGTGGCAAAAAATTGTAATGATATGTACTTTAGCTGGTACAAATTGCTTAACTAGACTTCCCTTAGGACCTTGTAGGTCAAACCCTACAACAAGAATACTTATGAAAAATTTAGCAGAAGAAGTTGTAGCAGTGGCTAAGGCAGAAAATATACCTTTACCTGAAAATCAAGTAGAAATAACTATGAAGCAACTAGATTCTTTGCCTGAAGGAATGAAAGCTTCAACACTTCCCGCCTTAGAAAAAGGTGAAAGACTAGAAGCATCAGCATTGAATGGTGCTATAGATAAATTAGGAAGTAAACATAACATTCAAACATATATGCATAAAGCAGTATATGCAGCTTTAGCTCCGCATGAAAATGGGACATAATAAAATATGAGGGCTCTTTATGGAGCCCTCTACATTTTTAACTAACTAAGGAAGTACTAATATAAAACATACTGTATTTAAAAAAAAATATAATTGTAAAATTTACATATATATATAATATAGAATATTTAGAGAGGCATAAAATGGAAAACACTCGAGGTAGACCAAAAATATTAGATAGAGAAAAAATTATAGAAATAGCTATTAGAGAATACTGGGAAAAAGGTATTTTTAATGTCTCTTTGAGTAAAATTGCTTCATTAGCTAATGTTGCTAGAGCAGGTATTTATAAAGAATTTGGAGATGAAGATGGCTTAAAGACTGAAGTTCTTAAAATGTACATAGATAAGTCTGCCAATCCTGTTCATAAAAATTATGATAACTATAAACAATTTCCTGATCAACTTTTTAATCATTTTAATGCAATTATAAATGATGGAAATAAAAATTTAACAAATGATATTTCCTACTTAATGATTAAAAGACCAAGAAAAGCAATTGGCTGTTTAATGGAACGTACAAGATTAAATATTAATCTCTTAGGTCCTAAGGCTAAAAAATTGTTAACTTCCTATACAAATTTTAGAAAAGACTGTTTCATAAAATATATTAAAAATGCTCAGATTAGCGGTATATTTAAAAAAAATTTAGATGTTTCTATAACTGCTGATTATATTCTAGCTCAATTTAGTATGATTCAAAATTATAGATTAAATGGCCATTCAAAAAATAAGATTGAAAAAATCCTTAATACATCTTTAAGACCTTTATATAAATAATTTTTAACATTTATTCAATTTGACAGAACATTAATTCTATGTAATACCGAACTTTATTTAAGTGTTTGTTACAATATTTTATTTTGGGAGTAAATATTGAAAAACCCAGTCGGTAGACCTAAAATTCTAGATAGAGAAAATCTAATTAATATTGCTTATCAAGAATATTGGGCCCATGGCATTACTAATGTCACACTAGCTTCAATAGCTAAATTAGCTAATGTTTCTAGACCTGGTATATATAAAGAGTTTGAAGATGAAGATGGGCTAAAATCTGAGGTATTAAAAAAATATACTTATGCATTAAAAGAACATGTTTTAGCACAATATAAAAATTCTAAGGACATTAGAACTCTTATATATCATTTACATTCTTATATTGGCTTTCCTCAAGACAGAAAAATATTTAAAGAAATTAAAAATACTCCTATCTTTAATGCACCAAAAAATCCAAATGGATGTTTGTATGAAAAAGCTAAAATTGTTAAGCATCTTCTCAATAAAAAAACTATTAAGGAAGTTAATAATTTTGAAAACTATAGAAAAATTGTATTTACAAATTATATTAATAGAATGCAAAAATATGGAGAAATAAATAAATCTTTAAAGCCCGAAGATGTTTATGAATATTTAGCTGCTACACTTTTAATGCTTCAATCTTTAAAAAATAATGGAATGATTAAAGAAAAAATAAAAATTATAATTAATAAAGCATTATCAGCAGTACTCACTCCTAAATATACTTTAAATTAATTTATATAGATATGGATATTAAAGTAACACCTTTAAGTAAAGCATTGGGAGGGGAAATAATTGGTGGTGATTATACTAAACTCTTAAATACTAAAAAAATAAAAGATATTTAAATGAATATATGAAAATATTACTTTATTAATTCTATTCCTGTTATCTCTATGGGGATCTTATCAAACTATCTTTGTAATAAGAGATATTATCTTCTAATCATTAATTACAGCAGTTGCTTCTATTTCTAGGACTGCTTCTTCCTCTATTAAATCCTTTACTACAACCATTGCCATTGCAGGAAAATGTTGGCCCATAATTTTTTGATAAGCTATACCTATTTCCTTTTGATTATTTATATATTCTTGTTTATCTTTTATATACCAAGTAAAACGAACCAGATTATTAATTTTTCCTCCTGCTTCTTCTAAAATAGTAATTATATTAATTAATGTTTGTTCCATCTGTCCCACAAATGTTTGTGTTTCAAATATTTGTTGAGAATTCCATCCTATTTGTCCACCTATAAATAAATACCCATTATTATTTAAAATTCCATTTGCATAGCCTTTAGCAGCTTTCCAATTCTTAGGTTGAATAATTATATTTGTCATTTCTATTTTCTAGTCCTTTATACTATTTTTTCTCAATAAAAATCGTTGTATTTTTCCAGTTTTTGTTTTTGGCAAAGATTTCACAAAAATTACTGATCTTGGGTATTTATAAGGAGCAATTATACTTTTTATATATTCTTGTAATATCTTTATTAATTTTTTGCTCTCATTAAATGATTCATTTAAAACTATATGAGCTTGAACTATTGAACCTCTATCATCATCAGGGAAACCTATTACAGCGCATTCAAATACAGCAGGATGCGAGAGTAATGCTTCCTCAACTTCTGGACCAGCTATATTATAACCAGAAGAAATAATCATATCATCATTCCTAGCTGCAAAGTGAAAATATCCTTCTTTATCTTGATAAAAACTGTCACCGGTAATATTCCAGCCATCTATCACATATTCTGATTGTCTTTTATCTGACAAATATCTGCAGCCTGTAGGCCCCTTAATTGCTAATCGGCCAACTTTTCCCCTATCCACCTCTTGCATGCAGTCATCTACAATTTTTGCTTTATAACCCATAACAGGTTTTCCAGTACAACTTTCCTTATGGTCATCAAAACAATTAGAAATAAATATATGCAGTAATTCAGTTGCTCCAATACCATCAAGCATTGGTTTACCTGTCTTTTTAAGCCATTTTTTATATATTGGAGCGGGCAAAGTTTCTCCTGCTGAAACAGCTGCACGTAATGATGATAGATCAACACCATCATCCATAGCTTGCAACATAATATTATAAGCAGTAGGAGCGGTAAAACATACCGTAGCATTATATTTCTGAATAATTTCTATCATATTTGGAGGTGAAGCATCTTCTAATAATGTTGCAGTAGCACCAAAACGTAAAGGAAAAATCGCTAGTCCTCCTAATCCAAATGTAAAAGCCAAAGGAGGAGAACCTACAAATATATCACTATCATTGACATTTAAAACTTCCTTTGCATATCCATCTGCAATAATTAGTAAATCTCGATGAAAATGCATTGTCGCCTTTGCTTCACCTGTAGTACCTGAGGTAAAACCTAATAATGCAACATCATCTCTTCCTGTTTTGATTGGTTTAAATTTGACTGCTTTTTCTAATGCTAGTTTATCTAGTTCGCTAGAATGGTTTGCTGTACCATCAAAAGGTATTAAATATTTAATATAATTATTTGATTTTTTTACACTTTCTAATTCATGTAACAATCGGCTATCGCATAAAGCGTGTGTTATTTTTGCTTTATTAATAATTTTATCTAATTCTGAAGACCTAAGCATTGGCATTGAGTTAACTACAACTGCTCCAACTTTTGTTGCTGCTAACCAACAAGCAACCATTGCAGGGTTATTAGCAGAACGAATTAAAATACGATTACCAGGTTTAACCTTATAGTCATCAACTAAAGTATTGGCCAATCTGTTAGTCCAATCCATTAACTCTTTATATGTTCTTCTTCTACCATTTCCGATTAAAGCTATATGATCACCAAAGCCTTTTTCTACCATAACGTCAGTTAATTCTTCAGCAACATTTAAAAAACTTGGGTAATTATATTTATCAAGTAAAAAATCAGGTTGCATAGATTCTTCTGGTAAATTATCACGTGAAAAAGTGTCAATATGTGCAGTAGGTCCTAACATTATTATTCCTAATTAATTTCCTTGAAATTTTGGCTTTTCTTTAGCAATAAAAGCTTCATAAGCTCTTTTAAAATCTCCAGTTTGCATACAAATAGCTTGGGCTTGAGCCTCAGACTCTATAACTTGCTCAATAGACATAGACCACTCTTGGGCTAACATAGTCTTAGTCATCATATTACCAAAAGTTGGTCCATTTACTATATTATTTGCTAATTCTAAACTGGAACTTGATAGTTCTTCAGAAGAAACTACTTTATTATAAAAACCCCATTTATCCCCTTCTGTTGAAGTCATAACTCTTCCTGTATACAAAAGTTCTGCAGCTCTTCCCTGACCAATTAATCTTGGCAAAATAGCACAAGCACCCATATCGCAACCTGCTAAACCCACTCTAGTAAATAAAAATGCGGTCTTGGCATTAGTACTAGCTATTCTAATATCAGACGCCATAGCTAATATTGCACCTGCACCTACACATATTCCATCAATTGAGGCAATAATTGGTTTTTGACAATTTATCATTGCTTTTATTACATCGCCGGTCATTCGGGTAAAATTTAAAAGCTCTTTCATAGACATTTTAACAAGAGGACCTATTATATCATTTACACTTCCTCCAGAACAAAAATTCCCTTCATTTGAACCTAAAATTATTGCATGAATATCATCACAATAAGCTAGATCTCTAAAAACATCTCTTAACTCTGCATAACTCTGAAAAGTTAAAGGGTTTTTTTGTTCCGCTCCCTTTAAACTTATTATTGCTATTCCATTATCAGTTGAAAAATTAAAATGCTTAGCTTTATAATCAATCATATTCATATTTAACTCCTGTTAATTTCAGATATAGAATCCAGTAAATCAATTAATATATGTGAATTTTGTTCTGATATGTTTTTTAACATTACATTTATCCATGCTTCATGCGCACCTGCATACTCTTCGAATTGTCTAATACCCTTATTAGTCAACTTTACCAAATTAGACCTTCTATCTCCTTCTATCGCAACTCTTAGAACATGTCCTTCTTTTACTAGACGATCTATAATGCCAGTAATATTTCCATTTGAGACCTTCAATACTCCAGAAATTTCATTCATTTTAAGACCACTTGATGATCTATATAAAGCAGACATAACATCAAATCTTGGTAAAGTAGTATTATGCTCATCGCGAAGTTTTTCTTTTATTTGTTTTTCTATTAAATTTGAAGTTTTAAGAATTTTTAACCAAGTTCTTAGCCTACTTTTAGAAGCCCTCGATACAATATTTTTATCTAATTTATTCATATTTCACCGCCTGAAACAGGAATATTTTGGCCATTAATTGAATCTGAATGCTTGTCGCATAGCCAAGAAACGACTTCAGCAATTTCAATGGGTTTAATTAATCTTTTTTGAGGATTAGATTTAACTAATTCATTTATAGCATCTGCTTCAGATATATTTGTTAATTCTGTAATATTTTTAATAGTTCTATCTGTCATTGGAGTATCAACATAAGATGGACATATTGAATTCACAGTAATACCCTTATTAGCTAATTCTAAAGCAAGAGATTTAGTTAAACCTACTACAGCATGCTTTGAAGCAGAATATGCAGAAACATAAGAATACCCTTTTAATCCTGCTGTTGAAGCAATTGATATCATTCGTCCCCATTTATCAGATTTCATATCTGTTAGCGCGTGCTGAAAAGAATTAAATACTCCTATTAAATTAACATCTATTAATGAAGTTATATCTTGTACCAACAATTTATGAAAAGGTTTACTAGATGCTATACCAGCATTAGCAATAACTATATTTATATTTCCATATTCAGATCTTATATCATTGTAACAGCTTTCTACTTCTTCTGAAGATGATACGTCACATACTCTCCAATTAATATTTTTATGCTTAGCCGAAACTTGTTTTAAAGGTTTATCTCTCCTGCCTAATATGGTTACTAAAGAAGAATTTTCCGCAAGCTTTAAAGCGATAGCTTCTCCTACACCTGAACCTCCTCCAGTGACTACAGCATGTTTATTTTTTAGAGTCATGTCTTAGTTATCCTTCTCTTGTTCATTTTCTCGATCAGCCAACCTCCAAGTTTGATCCCGTCCTGCCAGATATGGCTTCGGCCAATTTTCATATCTATCGCCAATACTTGCTGCAGCATGAAGCGTCCAATACGGGTCAGATAAGTGTGGTCGCGCTAAACACACTAAATCTGCTCTGCCCGCCATAAGTATTGAATTAACATGGTCTGCCTCATAAATATTTCCAACAGCCATAGTCTTAATACCTACTTCGTTTCTAATTCTATCAGAAAAAGGGGTTTGAAACATTCTTCCATATACTGGACTAGCATCTTTTGAAGTTTGACCAGAAGATACGTCAATTATATCTATTCCTATATTTTTAAACATTTTTGCAATTTCAACAGAATCTTTAGGTGTAATTCCATCTTCTCCTAACCAATCATTAGCTGATATTCTAACAGACATAGGTTTCTCTTTTGGCCAATTTATCCTCATCGCTTTAGCTATTTCCAAAGGATAACGCATTCTATTTTCTAACGTTCCTCCGTATTTATCTTTTCTAATGTTTGATTTTGGAGAAATAAATGAAGATATTAAGTATCCATGAGCAGCATGTAATTCTATCATATCAAAATCTGCTCTATTGGCCATTTTCACTGAAGAAACAAATTGCTTTAATACTTTTTGCATTTGTTTTTCAGTCATTTCCTCAGGTACAGCATTTTTTTTACTCCACGTAATAGCTGACGCATAAACTAGTGACCAATTATCTTTTTTAAGTGGTGCATCCATTTCTTCCCATCCTACTTGTGTAGAACCTTTGCGACCAGAATGACCTATTTGACAACATATTTTAGCGTCTGTTTCTAGATGTATAAAATCAACTATTTTTTTCCAAGCTTCTTCATGTTTATCAGAATATAGTCCTGTACATCCCGGAGTAATTCGGCCTTCCGGAGATACACAAGTCATTTCAATATATACTAATCCTGCTCCACCTTTCGCCCTTTCTCCATAATGAACTAAATGCCAATCGTTAGGACAACCATCTATTGCCTTATATTGTGCCATAGGAGATACAACTACTCTATTCTTTAACTGCAATTCCCTTAAT
>JAQWLZ010000016.1 GCA_029247025.1 Alphaproteobacteria bacterium
TTATTAAAAGATGATAGTCAAGAACCTTGTTTACATCCTCAGATAGATGTAATGTTCAATAATATAGGTGGTGATTATGTTCTAAAGAAAGAAAATATTCACTAGAAATTATCTATTCTTATCCTTCATCCATGGTGCATCTGGAGAATTTGCGTCTCCTATATCTAAAGGCTTCTTGCTATCTTTATCTGAGCTTTTCCATCTTAATATATTTTTTTTTGTAATAACTTTTCCTATAAAATAGGCCAAAATTATACAGAATATAAGTGTAAGAATTCCCATTATTGGATGATAGTTCATATTAATTCCTTAAGATTAATTATTACATTATAAGTTGAATGGAGGATAATTCAAGTGTTTAGGAGATAAAGTGAATACTTCATATCCAGACGAAGTAACACAAAGAGTATGTTCAAATTGAGCAGATAAAGTTTTATCTTTGGTAACAGCTGTCCAACCATCAGAAAGAATTTTTACATCATATTTACCAATATTTATCATTGGTTCAATGGTAAAAAACATACCTTCTTTCAATACTATCCCTTCATTTTTTTTTCCATAATGTAAAACACTAGGACTGTCATGAAAAACTCTTCCAATACCATGACCACAAAAATCTCTAACTACAGAATATCCTTTTTTTTCAGAAAAACTTTGTATCGCATAACCTATATCTCCTAATGTTGCTCCAGGCTTGACTTGCTCTATACCTTTCCACATAGCTTCAAAAGTGTTTTCTACTAGTTTTATAGCTTTTATACCAGGCTTGCCTACCCAAAACATCCTACTAGTGTCTCCATGCCATCCATCTAGAATCACAGTAATATCAATATTTAGAATATCGCCATTTAATAAAACTTTATCTCCAGGAATCCCATGGCAAATTACATGATTGATAGATGTACATATTGATTTTGGAAAACCTCTATAGTTTAATGGCGCCGGTATAGCTTTGTTTTTTATAATAAAGTCATAACATTTTTTATCAAGAAGTTCAGTTGTGATTCCAGCTTCAACATACGGAGTTATATAATCAAGTACTTCTGCTGCTAGTTTACCTGCTTTCCTCATGGAAACTATATTATTTTTATCATGAATCATTACACCTGTTTCTTGATCTACGTACATTTTTATTCCAATAAATTATCTATCAGTTAATAGTTGAATATTTTTTCCAATATTTATTGCATCACTACTTAAAATAGTATCCATACAAATAACTTCAACTCCTGCTTCAAGAGCATTATAAAACTCTTTAGCATATTCTTTATCTATGTCCTCAGCAATTTTAAAATACTTGCAGTCATTCCTTTGAATTAAATAAAGCATTACAGCTCTAAGTCCAGATTTGGATACTAAAGTTAATTCTCTTAAGTGTTTAGCTCCTCTTGTCGTAACCGCATCAGGGAACTCTGCAACTTCAAATTCTCTCGAAAGATGAACGTTTTTTATTTCTACATAACAATCTTTTTTATTATTATCTTGAAGAAGTATATCAATTTTAGAATTAGTACCGTATTTTACTTCTCTTTTTAAGTCAGCATAATTGGTTAGTTCTTTAATTTTATTTTTTATAATGGCTTCTTGAACAATTTTATTTGGGTTATGAGTATTTATACCAATTATAGTTTCATCCTTTTGAACAAGTTCCCAACTCCATTTGAGTTTTCTTTTTGGGTTATTACTTTTTGATAACCAAGAGGTAACCCCTTCTTCAGTTACCCCTAGCATTGCGCCAGTATTTGCACAATGTGCGGTAACTAATGACCCATCTTCTAAAATATGATCACTGAAGAATCTTTTATATCGCTTTATAAATTTAGCTTTGACAAGTTTACTAGAGAAATCCATATAATATATTATATGGCTAGAGAAAAAATGGTCTATAATTATTTAAATTTAAAGGGATATTATGAAAAATAATGATATAAAAAGTCTTTCTTCAGCATGTATTTTAGTTATTGGCAACGAAATTCTATCAGGTAGAACAGAGGATAAAAATATTAATTTTATAGCTAAAAGATGTGATAAGATTGGTGTTAGTGTTAATGAGGTTAGAATTATTCCTGATGAGCCAAAAATTATAAAAGATACAGTTCTTACTTGTCATAAAATTTTTGATTATGTTTTTACTACAGGAGGCATAGGACCAACTCATGATGATATCACTACGGAGTGCATTGCTAGCGCTTTTAATCTTGATATAGAAATTAATGAAGAGGCGCTTAAAAGATTAAAACACCATTATAGAAAATTAAAAGTTGAACTAAATGAGTCAAGAATAAAAATGGCAAAAATTCCTAAGGGAGCATTATTGAATGATAACCCTGTTTCGTCTGCACCAGGATTCATCGTAAAAAATGTATATGTTTTACCAGGTGTTCCTAAAATTTTACAAGCAATGTTTAATGGTTTAGAGGATAAAATTAAGGGAGTAACAAATATTATTTCTAAAAATATTATTGTTCATAGTCCTGAAGGAGAAATAGCAGATTTTTTAGAGATAATTCAAAATGATTATAAAAATGTAAGTATTGGATCTTATCCTTATTTCAGACCTCCAGAGGTTGGTACAAATATTGTATTAAGGTCAATAAATAAAACTTTAATTAATGAGGCTTCTATTGCAATTTGTGCAAAATTGAAGGAATATAAAATTCAGTTTGAAGATACATGAGAATTAATGGGAGGAAACTATGGGTAATACAAATTCAAATACAGTGCCAGAAAATTTAAAAAAGTTAGAAGCTTTATATGAAGAATTAGAAAGAGATCCAAATTTAGAAAAGGCATTTTTAACTGATAAGAAAAAATTTTTGGAAGATCACGGTTTTAATGAAGAAGAAGTAAATAATTTAATAAATGATCTACAAAAAGAAAGAATTGCTGAGTTATCATCAGTTCTTAAAGAACAAGAAGAAAAGTTAAATTAGTATTTATAAAGCAGCTTCATAAATATATACGGCATCCTTTAATTTTAATTCTCTTTGATTATTTACTAATAACCTCTCCTGTTTCATAGCGTCTTCTGCTAATTTGGGAATGTCATTACTAGTAATACCTACGTCTTTTAGGCATTTAGGTATTTTCAAATCTGCTATTAATTCTTCTATTCCCATTATGAAATCATCAATTGTAATTTTTTTTCCAATTAATTGTGGTAAACAATCTGCTGCAATTTCACAATACATATTTTCTGCTTTTAGACTATTAAATTGTAAAACCTTAGATAAAACTAATGAGTTTGATAAGCCATGAGGAACATGAAATTTAGCGCCAATTGGGTAGGCTAAAGCGTGGACTGCAGCACACGGGGCATTAGCAAAAGCCATACCAGCTAACATGGAGCCTAATAACATATTTTCTCTAGCTACTCTATTTTTGGGTTCGTTTACTGCTATGCGTAAATTTGATCCTAATAGACTTAGCGCCTTTTTTGCAAGAGAATCAGATATTGGATTTTTTTTAATTTTAGTTGTATAGGCTTCAATTGCGTGAACCATAGCATCTATTCCAGAATAAGCAGTAATGTCAGCAGGCAAACCCAGAGTTAAATCAGCATCTAAAATTGCATAATCAGCATAGAGTAAAGGGTCTACTATTCCCATTTTTTGTTCACTTTCAAGAGTAAAGATTGCTATTGGAGTCAACTCAGAGCCAGTTCCAGCTGTTGTTGGTATTTGTATAAGTGGAGACCTTTTATTAACTAATTTATTTACTCCATAACACTCAGAAATAGAAATTTTATTAATACTAAAATATGATACTGCCTTAGCAACATCCATAGAACTTCCGCCCCCAAACCCTATTACGCCATCAGCGCCAAAATCTTCAAATAAATTTACAGCATCAAAAATGTTATGTTCTGGAGGGTCCGCTAAAACATCCTTATAGACACATGTTTGTATATTATTTTTTTCTAAAATTTTTTCTAATTTTTCAACTAAGCCTAGTTGCAATAAGCCTTGATCAGTGACTATAATTGGTTTTTTAATATTCAGTCTATTACATACATCTGGTAAAACGGAAATCTTTCCAAGGCCGGATTCTATAGATGGAACTGTTTGAAAACTTATACTCATTTTTGCATTCTAGCATTAAAAGATAATATTTCGAGAAAATAAATATATATATGTAAATTTTTAAACCTTAAGTAAGTTAGTTATTTAAAATCTATAGGTGAAGAGTATTAGATTTTTTAAAAAAATATCAGATTCTTTTGGTTTTTTTCTTTCTACAATAGTTAGATAAGATTTGGTTGTAGAAAAGTTGGAAGGATTATCTAAATCTATATTTTGAAAGAAAGACATAATTTGCAATATTGCATAGGTGCAAATTTTATTTTTATATTATTCATAATAGTATCTTAGGTGCAATAAAGGCAAAGAATAGACCTATAAAAAATATTATTAAAGATAATATATAAATACATTTACTTATAACCCTTAATTTAGCGCACATATTAGCTTCAACTGGATCTGTAGGACAAGGCGCATTTCTATTAATCCTTAATATATAACCGCTAAGGGTTATAAGCACTCCAGCAATACTAAATACGTAAATTTTATACTTAGATAAAAATATTAATTGAGGAAAATTAGTTATCACGCCTGCTAAAACTGCACCGGCTCCTAGACTTACTAAAAGGGCAGGTAAAGCACAGCAAACTAGAGTACCAAAACTGGAAAACAAGCTTATTAATGGAAGTGTAATATTTTTACGGTATACGCCTTTCATTTTTAAAGCTTTTTTCTATCGATAGTTTGAATATTATATCCTGCATTAAGGAATAATTCTTCTATAATAGTATTTTCTATGTCTTTTTCACTTTTTAATGAAATAATAACATTTTGATCATCTAAGTTAACAGTTATTCCTGCAACTTCTTCTCTTTTCATAAAGACTTTCTCTATAGCTTGAGCACAAAAATCACAGACCATACCTTCAACAGCTACTGTCACTAAAGTTCCATTAGGGTCTATAGAACCCGCCTGAACTTCTATTTGATTGCTTTCCATATGATCTTGTTCATTTGCTAAAGCAAATGTACTAATAAAAAGTAAAATGCTTAATGATACTATATTTATTTTTTTCATATAATTTTCCTTTATTTTAAAATCTAATAGTCCAATTAAATAAGACTTTATTTTTATTGTTGGCTCCTATTTCTACTAAGTGTGTTTTATAAAAAAATCTTAGTAAGGGCGTATAAGTTAGTGCGTTAGTGGTTTCTGGATTATGATCTGTCTTAAACATCAACCAGGTATGTAAATCTCCATAATTTCCAATATAAGGGGCAATCCCAATCTGTGCTTTTTGAGAAAAATAATTATTAATTTTTCCTGAGTGAAAATACCTATTTTCATAAGAAATAAAATACCTTCTCGTTTCCCAATCACTTGAAATACCTATATAACCAGTGTATTTTTTCTTTGATTCATAATTACCAAAATCTGTGAATAAAACTCCTATACCTTTTTTAGTATAAAAATTAGCCTGTGAGTGTCTTCTGTTCCATCTTTTAATTAATTGATTATAATGAAGTGCATGAACACTATATTCTTCTGCCTTAGAATATTCTGCTCTATAGCCTAGAGAATATCTAAATGTTGGAGAATAGTGAATATGCATAGTATTGAGCTCACTGTTATTTTTGGTCATCCAGGTCCAACCTTCTGGATAAGATACAGGACGAGCAAAAGAAACATTGCTAAATATTATTATAAAAAGAAATATTAGTTTTATTAGCATTTTTACCTTTACTTATTTTATAAACTACCTATTCATAAGCTATACCCTAACGTTAAGGTCAAGCATATTAAGGAGAAAGAAATGAAAATAGGTGAAGTCGCTTTAAAAGCTGGCGTTACTAATAGAGCTATAAGACATTATGAAGAGCTTAATCTAATAAAATCTAGAAGGTTATCAAATAATTATAGGGAATATAGTAAGGAGGCTCTAGATAAGGTGAAATTTATTTCTAGGGCAAGAAAACTTGGTTTTTCAATAGATGAATGTTCTTCTTTAATTAGTTTATTTGATAATCAAAGAAGAAAAAGTGTTGAGGTAAGAAACATTGCTATTATAAAAAATGATGAACTTAAGAGGCAAATACATGAATTGAAAGACTTACAGAAATCATTAGAATGGTTAATTAAAAAATGTCCTGGTAATGATAAGCCTAATTGTCCAATTATAGATGAGTTAGCTAGTTAACGTCTGAGATTTTGAGATGGTGCCCTCAGCAGGACTTGAACCTGCACGCCAAAAGAGGCCACGGATTTTAAGTCCGTTATGTCTACCAATTCCATCATGAGGGCTTAGTTTTTATATTTCTTTCCTATTAAAATGGTTGCTCCTATAGAAGAAGTTTTTTCAGAATGTAATTGTTTTGCGTCTACAGCTAAAAAATTTCCCGGCATTAATACATGTTTTTTATTATTACAATGTAAAATGAATTTACCTTTTACAACGCAAGCATATGCATCAAAATCATGTGTATGAAAATCAGTATTTAAATTTGCCTCTATTTCTTTTAAAGTAATATCTGAATATCCTGCTTTACTTATTTTTTTTATTTCTTCAGCATATTGATCTTCGATAATTTTTTCCATAACGGCCTCAATTTTTAACTTTTTTATTATATTAACTTTTAAATAATGGTGCCGCAAGTAGGAGTTGAACCCACGACCTGATGATTACAAATCAACTGCTCTACCAACTGAGCTATTGCGGCATTACAAAAATTAATACTTGTTCTTCAAAATAATATAATCTTTTTACAGAAAAACTATAAAAACACAAGATTCATATGATTTTTTTTATGATCTATTAATCTCGTATAGACTTATTGCTAATGCTACTGAAACATTAAGGCTTTCTATAGAATTCTTTATATTAATTTTAGCTGTCATGTCACAGTTGTCTTTTACAAGATTTCTTATACCTTTGCTTTCACTTCCCATTACAATAGCTACATTTTCTGAAAATATTTTTGAAGTTTCATTAATTTCCTTAAGCGTCTTGATTGCTTTTGCTTCCAAACCTACAGTCCAAAAATTATTTTGTTTTAATAATTTTATAGTTTGTACTAAGTTGCTTACCCTAAATAAGGGCATTATTTCTAAGGTACCAGCAGCTGCTTTACTTAAAGCAGAGTTTTCATTAGGAGAATTTTTATCTAATATAATTATTCCAGAAGCGCTAAATGCTGCAGCTGATCTTATAATTGCTCCCACATTTTGAGAATCATTAATTTGGTCTAAAATAATAAATATCTTTTTTTTATTTTTATTGTGATTTAAATAGTTATTTAAATTTCTTTTTTCTAATGGTTTTGTTAATACAGCTAATCCTTGGTGGATATTATTATTAGTTAATTTAGAAATTTCTGTTCTAGACATAATTTCTGGTTCTAATTTAATATTATTAGTTTTAATTTTTTCATAATTTTCTTCGGTTATACATAAACGATAATTTACTCTATCTGGATTATTTAGAGCTCCTACTACAGCATGCTTACCAATAACCCAGTAACTTAATATTTTTGATTTATTCATATTCATGTTCTTTTGTATCATATATTTGATTTAATTATGCCATTTTTTTAATGATCTACTGATTTAATTTTTTAGTACAAAAAAATAATTACTGTAGAAGTTATAAAAAATACTATTATTTTTTAAATATAAATATTACATTAGTTGTGTATAAATTAAAATCTTACTTAGGGGGTAAAAATGAAATTATTTAAATTAATTGTGGTGCTAGTGTTTTTTGCAACATCAGTATCATATGCTGATCATCATGAGAGCAAAGGCTCTTATATGATGCAGGCACTAGAAAGTACTGGTCAACATAGTATTTTAATTTCAGCAATTAAAAAAGCTGGCCTTGAAAAACTTTTTAATCAAGAAAGTAAAGTACCAAGGACATTATACGCTCCAAATGATAATGCATTTAGCAAATTGCCAAAAGCGTTGAGCGATGAGTTTTTTGTAAAGAATAATACAAAAGCTCTTAGAAAGCTCTTACTAAATCATGTATTTGCCGGAACACATTCTTCAGATAATGTAAAATCTACAGGCACACTTACTGTAAACTTAGATGGAAAAATATTAAAAATTTATCAAGGTGATGACTTATACGTAAAAGATATGGTGATTACTGAAAAAGATCTAAATGTAGAGAATGGGATTATCCACTCTATAGAGTGTGTTATGTTTGTTCAACCAAGTGTAGAAGACAAAAGACTTGACCTTGAGACACGAAACAAATATTCAATTACTTCATGCTGTATGAGGACTGATTTAGAAGTAGATATGTTTTTGTCTGACGTTAAGTAAATTATTTCAGGATAGTATTTTACTGTCCTGATACAATTTTACATATTATTTTTTGATTGTAGTAAAAAAAAATGTTCTGCATCAATAACTACTAGTGGCTTCTTTTGGTTTATTTTTATTACTACCATAGGTTCAAGACTGTTAGAATTATTAACTGCTTGTTCATAGGCGTCCCATAAGTATTTCATTTTTTCCTGGTTTTTGCATTCTATGGAGTAAGGGATTAATTCTTTTGCTTTTTCTGATAATTGAACGTCTTCTCCTTTTCTTCCCATTCTAATAGATTTTACATCATTATCTGTTAATTTAGAATGATATTTCAAAATAAGACTACATACATACTTTTGAAGTCTTTTACCCTTAGCTTTTCTTGTTGCAGTATTCATCATTACTCCATTTTATTTTAATTAATCAGTTTATTAAAATATTCTAAATTAACTTTTTATATAATTGAAATATAAAACTTATTTGTTATGCTGTTAATCTATTTAATTTCAAGAAAGTTTTTAATATGGACTTTAATTTAAATGAACAACAGAGAGCATTGAAAGAAACTGCGAAAAAATTTGCAGAAAAAGAACTTTTTGATGTAGCAAAAGAAATAGAAGAGAACGATAGTCCTCCTAGTAGGGAAATATTAAAAAGGTTTGCAGATTTAGGGTTTTTAGGAGTCAACTTGCCAGAAGAATATGGAGGTGCAGGTCTTAGTCATTTTGAAGCGGTTTTAGTCCTTGAGGAAATAGCAAAAATATCCATAGCAGTTGCTTTCCCAATATTTGAATCTAGTTTTGGTCCTGCATTAGCTATTTCTAGCTTTGCTTCAAGTAGTCTCAAGAAAGAAGTTCTTCCAAAAGTTTGTTCAGGAGATATGGTCATAGCAGTTTCAATGTCTGAGCCAAATGCAGGCTCAGCTTTAACAGATCTAACTACTACCGCTAATATATTTGAGGATAAAATAATTTTAAATGGTCAGAAAAGGTGGTGTTCTGGTGCAGGTCATGCTGACGCTTATGTTGTTTATAGCCGTATGTCTGAGGAAAAAGGTGCAAAAGGAATAGGAGCCGTATTATTAGAAAAAAATTCGAAAGGATTTTCATTTGGAAAACCAGAAAAGCATATGGGATTTAGAGGAGTGCCAAGTGCGGATATGTATTTTGATAATGTAGAAATTCCTCTTAAAAATATAATTGTACCTGCTGGAGGTTTTAAAAAATTAATGGAAGCTTTTGATTTAGAACGATGTGGTAATACTACAATGAGCCTTTCTTGTGCTCAATCTGCATATAACTATGTATTAAAATATATTCAAGAAAGAAAACAGTTTGGAAAAGCTATTATAGATTTTCAAGCAGTACAGATTCAATTAGCAGAAATTAAAATGAAGTTAGATGCTTCCAGATTATTACTATATCGAGCAGTTGTGAATGCCGATAAAGAATTGCCATCTATTGCAGAAAGTTCTATTGCTAAGTGTTTTGCAAATGAAATAGCAAGAGAAGTGACTGGTAAATGTGTACAATTAATGGGAGGTTATGGATATTCTAAAGAGTTTCCCATAGAACAAAAAATGAGAGATGCCTGGGGGTGGGGAATAGCAGGTGGATCAATTGATATTCAGAAAACTAATATAGCATCAGCATTAATTGGAAGACGTTTTAATCAGAGAAATTAAGCTAAAAGGAATATTAACTATGACAAAAAGTTTGCCTTTAGAAGGGCTTAGAGTTTTAGATTTGACTACAGTTATAATGGGCCCATTTACAACCCAAGTATTAGGTGATTTTGGCGCAGATATTATAAAGGTTGAAGAGCCAAATGGAGATATGACTAGGGATATTGGACCCAGTAGGTCAGATAAAATGTCGTCAATGTACCTTGGAGTTAACAGGAATAAAAGAAGTATAGTATTGAATCTTAAAAAACCTTCTGCAAAAAAAGCCCTATGGAAGTTGATAGAGGGAGCGGATGTAATTATTCATAATATTCGTCCTCAAAAAATTGCTTTGTTAGGTTTCGGGCCTGATGCTGTTCTCGCAAAAAAACCAGAAATAATATATGTAGGTCTGCATGGGTATAGGGAAGATGGTCCTTATGGGGGACAGCCAGCATTTGACGATGTAATACAAGGGCAATCTGGAATAGCAGGTACCTTTAATGCAAGAGATGGAGAACCTCATATAGTTCCAACAGTAATGGCAGATAAAAGTATAGGTCTTTTAGCAAGTACTGGTTTGCTAGCAGCATATATAAAAAAATTAAAAACTGGTATTGGGAGTTACTTAGAAGTTTCCATGTTTGAAGGTATGGTTGGATATACACTTATTGAACATCATTTTGGAGAAACTTTTATTCCTTCTTTGGGACCAATTGGTTACCCTAGAGCACTTTCAGAGCACAGAAAACCTTATAAATCTGAAGATGGTTATATTTCTATATTACCATATACTAATCAACAATGGATTAATTTTTTTACTATTATTGGAAGAGAAGATTTAATTGAAGATGAGCGTTTTTCATCTATTAAAGCAAGGTCCAAAGACATCAATACTTTATATAATTTAGTTAGAAAAAGTGTAGTTAAGAAAACTAATAAAGAATGGGTTGAAGTTCTTCAGATGGCAGAAATACCATTTGGTGTAGTTAATCATCTTGAAGATTTGAAAGAAGATCCTCAGTTAAAATCCCTAGATTTTTTTCGAGAATATAATCATCCGACTGAGGGAAAATTACAAATTCCAGACTCAGCATTTAGATATAATAGACATTCTTTACCAGTAAGAAGACATCAACCAAAATTAGGTGAACAGTCGAAGGAAATATTAAAAGAAGCAGGATTTAATAGTGATGAAATTTCTAAAATTATTGATAATTAATTGAGTGTAAGATTTATATATAAAATTTATATATAATTAAAATAGATAGTAATAAAATTAGTGTCTAGTCTAAATATATTAAAGAGGTATTTAAAATGCATAATATAATTGAAAACCTTTATCCTAGTCAGTATAAAAAAATAAAAGAACTCGGCTATGAGACTATTGAAATCAGAAATTTAGAATCTAATTTGGAATTAGAAAATCATATTCATCCTTTTACAGCCTGTATGTATATTTTAGAGGGAGAAGTTAAATTAGAGGACTCAAATCATAAAGAATATCATTTAAAACCAGGCGATTTTATAGCAGTTGATAGCAATGATATTCATAAGGAAAAGACTTTTTCTAAAGGTGCTAAGGTTATATATGGAAAAAAATTTGATGAAGATCGCAAGAATATTATTAATATAGTTAATTCTAGTTTAAATGATTTATATTTAGGTAATAATAATAAATTTATTTCCTATATTACAAAAGCACCTGTTTCTTATATTTTATATCTTACATTATATAAACAGTATTATTCAGAAATATGGCATTCTCAAGAAGAGATAATAAATTTAGTTCCAAGAAAATATGGAAGCAGAAGTACTATTATCAATCTCATTAACGAAGGTATAGAGGCACAATTTATTTTTAAAAAAATAACTTCATCTGATAGAAGATCAGTCTATTATGAGCTCGATTTAAATGCTTATAAAACTCTTGATGAATGGGTTATTGGGAGAAAAATTCAATAAAAATTATTAATCCAAATCATTATTAGAATAGAAAATTTTTATTTTAAATATCTTAATTATCTAATTTCAATCATTTTTTTATTTAAAAAATAATTTGATTGATTATCATTTTTCAATTAAACAAAAATCTTTATTAAATTCTAAAATATAGTATAGAAATATATATTTGAGTTTTAGAGGAGGGATGGCCGAGTGGTTAAAGGCAGCAGACTGTAAATCTGCCCTCTTATGAGTACGAAGGTTCGAATCCTTCTCCCTCCACCATTATTTATATTTTAGCTATTTTAGATTGACTATCTAACTAGAATTGAATAAATAGTGGGTTCTTAATAAATCAAGTAGTGTATTTATTAGTTGCATCTTACTTAGGTCTGGTGCAAAAGAGTGTTAGATATAATAATTAAAGATATTAGGAGTAAAGTGAATAAAAGAAACTCATAGTATTTACTAAAACTTAGCGGGTGTAGCTTAGTGGTAAAGCACCAGCCTTCCAAGCTGGCTATGAGGGTTCGATTCCCTTCACCCGCTCCAAGTATAAGGACGGAGATAAGAGATGGCTAAAGAAAAATTTGAGCGTAATAAACCCCATGTAAATATAGGTACGGTAGGCCATGTTGATCATGGAAAAACTACTTTAACAGCAGCTATTACTAAAGTGATGTCTGAAGCATCTGGTGGTGACGCTATAGCTTACGATGATATTGATAAAGCTCCAGAAGAAAGGGAGCGTGGTATTACAATTAATACTGCCCATGTTGAATATGAA
>JAQWLZ010000039.1 GCA_029247025.1 Alphaproteobacteria bacterium
GCATCGCCAGGTCCCCATGATACTTATAATTTTTTTGACTCTTTTTATAATGATGTAAATAAAGTAAAGAAAAATAATGCCTAAACGTAATGACATAAAATCAATATTAATTATTGGAGCAGGTCCAATTGTAATTGGTCAAGCATGTGAATTTGATTACTCAGGTTCACAGGCGTGTAAAATATTAAAAGAAGAAGGATATAGAATTATTTTAATTAATTCTAATCCTGCAACTATAATGACTGATCCAGACTTTGCAGACGCAACATATATAGAACCAATTACTCCTGATATGGTTAAAAAAATTATTATAAAAGAGAAACCAGATGCTCTATTACCTACAATGGGAGGTCAAACTGCCCTTAATACAGCTATGGACTTAGCAGAATCAGGAACACTTAAAAAGTATAATGTAGAACTTATCGGTGCCTCTCTTAATGCTATAAAAAAGGCAGAAGATAGAGAACTTTTTAAATCTGCAATGATAAAAATAGGTTTAATAACTCCTAAAGGTGTTCTTGCAGAAAACAAAAAAGAAGCAGATGAAGCATTAAAAGAAATTGGTCTACCTCTAATTATTAGACCCTCTTTTACTTTAGGAGGTACTGGTGGAGGAATAGCATATAATAAAGATGAATTCGACAGTATCGTAACAAGTGGCCTAGATGCATCTCCAGTAAAATCAGTATTAATTGAAGAATCTATTATTGGTTGGAAAGAATATGAAATGGAAGTTGTTAGAGATAAATCTGATAACGTTATAATTATTTGCTCTATTGAAAATGTAGACCCAATGGGAATACATACAGGCGATTCTATTACTGTTGCACCTGCATTAACATTAACTGACAAAGAATACCAAATGATGAGAAATGCATCTATAGCAATATTACGAGAGATAGGAGTTGAAACTGGTGGCTCTAATGTTCAATTTGCTATTAATCCAGATGATGGAAGAATGGTTGTAATTGAGATGAATCCAAGAGTATCACGTTCATCAGCACTTGCATCAAAAGCTACTGGATTTCCAATTGCTAAAGTAGCAGCTCGTTTGTCAGTTGGTTATACTTTAGATGAAATAAAAAATGACATCACTAAAACAACTCCAGCATCATTTGAACCTACTCTAGATTATATAGTTACAAAAATTCCACGTTTTGCATTTGAGAAATTCAAAGGTGCAGAAAATACATTAACCTCAGCTATGAAATCTGTAGGAGAAACAATGGCCATAGGAAGGACTTTTCAAGAGTCTTTTCAAAAAGCCTTAAGGTCAATAGAAACTGATTTAGATGGATTTAATAATATAAAAATACCAGGATACAAAAATGGAGGAGACAAAACCCCTATTGCTGCAGCATTATCTAGACCAACCCCAGAGCGAATACTATATGTTGCTCAAGCTTTTAGAGAGGGTTTTAATATAAAAGAAATTTTTGATTGCTGCAAAATAGACCCTTGGTTTTTATCACAAATTGAAGAAATTATAGATATAGAAAATTCTATAAAAGTTAGTGGTTTACCTAATAATTATGATCAACTTCAGTTTATAAAGTCCAAAGGGTTCTCTGATAATAGAATTGCTAATTTATTAGAGGTAGATCCAAAAATAGTGAGAACTCAAAGAAATAAGCTTAATGTAAAGCCAAATTATAAGAGAATTGATAGCTGTGCAGGCGAGTTTAATTCTAAGACTCCTTATTTATATTCTACTTATGAAGAAAATAATAAAAATGGTTTTTCTGATGAATCAGAAGTTTCTAATAGAAAAAAAATAATTATATTAGGTGGTGGTCCTAACAGAATAGGACAAGGTATAGAATTCGATTATTGTTGTGTTCATGCTGCTTATTCTTTATCTTCTCAAGGCTATGAAACAATTATGATTAATTGTAATCCTGAGACAGTATCTACCGATTATGATACATCTGATAGACTATACTTTGAACCTCTCACCGAAGAGGATGTTTTTGAAATAATCGAGAAAGAAAATTCTAAAGGTTTATTAAAAGGTTGTATAGTCCAATATGGAGGTCAAACCCCTCTAAAGTTAGCGAAAAGTCTCTCAGAATCCAATATACCAATTATTGGTACTTCTCCAGATATGATAGATTTAGCAGAAGACAGAGAAAGGTTTCAAAAATTATTAAAAAAACTTAAATTAAAGCAGCCACCTAATGGAATATGCCACTCTGCTGATGAAGCAGTAAAGATTGCTGTAAAAATAGGTTATCCAGTATTAGTTAGGCCTTCTTATGTATTAGGAGGTAGAGCTATGGAAATTATTCATAATGAAGAATCCCTCACCCAATATATTAATAGCATCGTTACATTATTTGGAAAAAACCCAATATTGATAGACAGATTTTTATCAGATGCAATTGAAGTAGATGTAGATATAATTGCTGACAAAAATATATCTATAGTCGCCGGCATAATGGAACATATTGAAGAAGCAGGAGTTCACTCTGGAGACTCAGCTTGTACTATTCCTCCACATAGTTTACCTAAAAAGACTATTAAAGAGATAGAAAAACAATCAAATACTTTAGCTAAAGCTTTAAAAGTAATTGGTTTAATGAATATTCAATTTGCAATAAAAGATATAGAACGAAAAGAACCAAACATATATATTTTAGAAGTTAACCCAAGGGCAAGTAGAACTATACCGTTTGTAGCTAAAGCAACAGGTAATCAATTTGCAGGTATTGCTGCAAGAGTAATGTCAGGTGAGAAATTATCTAATTTTAAAATTTTACCATGGTATAAAACAAATAAAATTTCAGTAAAAGAAGCGGTTTTTCCATTTGGAAGATTTCCAGGAGTAGATACCCTTTTAGGACCTGAGATGAAATCTACTGGAGAAGCAATGGGCTTGGCAGAAAATTTTGGTCAAGCTTTTGCAAAGGCTCAAATGGCCGTAGGATCTTATTTACCTAAAAGAGGCACTCTCTTTATTTCTGTAAAAGACTCAGATAAAATAAAAATTCTACCCCTATGTAAAAATTTATTAGATTTAGGGTTTAGTATAGTTGCTACTAAAGGAACTTTTATTTATTTAGAAGAGAATAATTTAAAAGTAAAAAAAATTAATAAAGTCAGTGAGGGCAGACCCCACTTGGTAGATGCAATTAAAGATGGGTTAGTTAATATTATATTTAATACTACTGAAGGTGAACAATCAATTAAAGAAAGCTTCTCATTAAGAAGAGCTGCTTTATCTGCTCATATTCCATATTATACAACATTAGCTGGAAGTAAAGCTGCAACTGAAGCAATAATTTCCTTAAATAAAGATGATTTAAAAGTGAAATCTATTCAATCTTATTAATTTTAATTTAATTATAATAATGTATATTAATGTTGTATTTAAAATAAAGGGTAAAGCTCATGGATAAAGTTCCTATGACTAATAATAGTTATGATTTAATGGAAGCAGAATTAAAAATTCTCAAATCTGAAGAAAGGCCAAATATTATTAAAGCTATAGCCGAAGCTAGAGAGCATGGTGATTTATCAGAAAATGCAGAATATCATGCGGCTAAAGAGCAACAATCTTTTATTGAAGGAAGAATTATAGAAATTGAAGATAAATTAAGACGAGCAGAGGTCATTGATCCTAGCTCAATAAACTCAAATAAAATTGTTTTTGGAGCTACTATTAAATTATATGATGAAAATTCTAATTTAGAAATTACATATAAAATTGTCGGGGTTGATGAAACAAATGTAGAAAAAGGCCTTATATCTTTTAGCTCACCAGTTGCAAGGTCATTAATGGGTAAAAGTGAAGGAGATATAACTGAAGTTAAAACACCAGGTGGCAAAACTACATATGAAATTTTAAAAATTGAATATAAATAATAAAGATAATATTATTTGGTTACTTCTAGATGATAGAGCGGGAAATTGTTCTCAGGTACTGGGAATTGGAAAAGCTCTTAAAATAAAATATATAATAAAAAAATTTACATATAATAAATTATCAAGATTTCCAAATATAATTTTACAAAATACAATCAAACATATTAACGTGAACGATAGAAAGCAATTTATTGCCCCTTGGCCTAAAATAGTAATTGGCTGTGGGAGAAAATCAGCTCCTATTGGACTTTGGATAAAAAAGAAAAGTAATAATTACTCTAAGTATATTCAAATAATGTGGCCTTCATATCCCTTTAAAAATATAGATATGATATTTTCTCCTCTTCATGATAATTTAAAAAATAAGAACAATTTAAATATAATAGAAACATCCCCAAATACTATTGATAATAAATTACTAAGTGAATCTCATATTAAATGGAAAAATAAATTACAGCCTTTAAAAAAGCCAAGAGTCGCTCTTATTATTGGAGGAAATACAAAAAAATATGAATTTGATCCAACTCATATCAAATTATTATTTAAAAAAATTAATACTATTTTAAATAATAGAGGATCTATAATGATAACTTCTAGTAGAAGAACTTCTATAGATTGTATTAATGAAATAAAAAAAGAAATTAAAAAATTAAAAGTTAAAAGTTATTTTTGGAATACTTATGATAAAACTCCAAATCCATACTTTGGATATCTGGCCTATAGCGATTTAGTTGTTGTTACTGGAGACTCCGTATCTATTTGTTCAGAAGTATGTGCTACAGGAAAACCTTTATTAATATACGCACCAAAAAATATAACTATAAAAAAACATGATTTTTTTCATAAAATGTTAATAGAAAAAGGAATAGCAAAATACTTAGAAAATTTTAATATTAAAGATTTAAAAAATTTTAATTATAAGCCAATTAATGAATCATATAATATTGCAAGTATTATAAAAAATAAATATTTATTACAATAAATTTAAAGGATTACATTATGACTGAAAACCATCACAAATTAATAATATTAGGATCAGGTCCTGCTGGTTATACAGCTGCAATATATGCTGCCCGTGCAGGGTTAAATCCAGTTTTAATTCGTGGTTTAGAGCCAGGAGGACAACTTACTATAACAACTGATGTTGATAATTATCCAGGCTATGAAAATACTATACAAGGACCTTGGTTAATGGAACAAATGGAGAAACAAGCTCTTTCAGTTGGAACTCACTTTATAAATAGTACTGTAATAAAATGTGATTTAAATTCTAAACCAATAAAACTATTATTGGATAATGGAAAAGAGTATTTTTCTGATACTTGTATAATAGCCACAGGAGCTTCTGCTAGATGGTTAAATATTCCTTCAGAAAAAAAATATAGAGGTTTTGGAGTAAGTGCATGCGCCACATGTGATGGGTTCTTTTATAAAAATAAAGAAGTTATGGTTGTAGGTGGAGGTAATACAGCAGTAGAAGAAGCTTTATTTTTAACTAATTTTGCTTCTAAGGTAACTTTAGTACATAGAAGATCTGAATTAAGAGCAGAAAAAATATTACAAGAAAGGTTATTTAATAATAAAAAGATAGATATTATATGGAATCATACATTAGAAGAGGTTGCAGGAACTAAATCTCCTCTTACAGTAGAAAAAGCAATATTAAAATCCACAAATAATAATAAATTAATGGAAATTGATGTAAGTGGAATATTTATTGCGATAGGCCATGATCCAAATACTAAATTATTTATAAATCAGTTAAAAATGGATGAAGAAAATTATATTTTAACCTCAAGTGACAGTACTAAAACTAATATAGAAGGAGTATATGCTGCTGGAGATGTACAAGATAAAGTTTTCAGACAAGCAGTTACGGCAGCAGGACATGGATGTATGGCAGCCTTAGAAGCAGAGAAATACCTTTCATTAAAAGAAAAATTTTTATAGTATTAAAATATGGATTGGGAAAAATTAAAAATATTTAGATATGTTGCCCAGGAACAAAGCTTTACTCATGCAGGTTTAAAGTTAAACTTAAGTCAATCAGCCGCAAGCAGACAAATAAAGAAATTAGAAGAAGAAATCGGAGTTATGTTATTTCATCGACATGCAAGAGGTTTACTATTAACTGAGCAAGGCGAAACATTGTTAAAATATGCGAATGAAGTTTTTGATAAAGTTACATCAGCTGAAAACTCTTTAACCATTAATAAAGAAGAGCCGGAAGGTTCACTAAAAGTAGCTACTACTATTACATTTGGCTCTGTATGGCTTACTTCTTATATAGATGAATTTTTAGAAAAATATCCTGATATTTCTCTTACGCTAATAGTGGGAGATAAAGAATTAGACTTAGGAATGAGAGAGGCAGATATAGCTATTAGGTTATCTCCTCCTAGGCAACCAGACTTAATTCAAAGACATCTTTTTACAGGACATGTAGGTATATTTGCTTCTAAAAAATATATAGAGAAAAATGGAACTCCTAATTCAGTAAGAGATTTATTAAATCATAAAATAGTAAGTTATGGAGATTCAATTAACATGCCTTTTCCAGGTACAAATTGGCTAACCGACATGCTTTCAAAATTAGATATTAATTTTCAACCTATTTTCTCCATTAATAATATTGTAGGTATGATAAGAGCTGTAGAAAGCGGAATTGGAATAGCGGCTCTACCAACCGCAATGGTGAGAGAAATCAGTTCTTGCACTCAAATTTTACAAGATATAGAGGGACCTCCAGTAGAAGCATTCTTCGTTTACCCATCAGAATTAAGAGCTACCAGAAGAGTAACTGCATTTAGGGATTTTATTTTAGAAAAAGTAAAGAATTTTGATTTTTAATTTTATCTATATAAGTTACTAGAATTTTCCATACCTTTATACAAATAATTTACCCACTGCTTGTAACCATTATAAATTTTTGTATCATACATTTTATTTGTCCCTATATCTTTATCTCTAGCTTGACTCCACCTAGGGTGATCAACCTTAGGATTAACATTTGCCCAAAATCCATATTCTTTTGGTTGAATTGCTTCCCAGAATGATTTTGGTCGGTCAGCAACAAATTCAAAAGAAACTATAGACTTAATAGACTTAAAGCCATATTTCCATGGAACAATCAATCTTAAAGGGGATCCATTTTGATTAGGAAGAGGTTTTCCATATACTCCCGTTGCTATAAAAGAAAGCTCATTTTTAGCTTCTTCTATAGTAAGAACTTCAGTATATGGCCATGGATACCAGTCCTGCCTTTGGGATCGTGCCTTATCAGGATCAAAAAAAGTCTTCATTACTAAATATTTTGCTTCTGGTTTAGGTTGAGCAATTTTAATGATATCTTTTAAAGAAAAACCACTCCAGGGAACTACCATAGACCATGCTTCAACACATCTAAGTTTATAAACTCTCTCCTCTAATTCCACCTTCTTTGTTAAGTCATCTATATCTATTCCAAACTCTTTATCTATCATTCCAGTAAAAGAAATTGTCCAAGGACTTGTAACTAATTTACTAGCACTTCTCTTGATATTTTTTGTAGTACCAAACTCATAATAATTATTATAATTTGTTGCTTTATATTCATCAGTTAATTTTCTAATACCATCCTTTATGTCTTTTTCTTGAATAAAATATTTTGTATTCTCTTCTACAGGATACAAACTGTCTCGATTCTGAATTGATACCGCATTAGCTGTTTGCATAATCAAGTTTGAAGATATAGCTGCAAAACCCATGTTTTTTAATATAGTTCTTCTATTTAAAAATGTTTTTTCAGAAGTAATATTTTTATAAATATCCCACTCTTTATTTTTTTTAATAAACATAATTTATACCTTAATTCATATTTTTCAAATATGCTTTAATCCAGACTGACGTATCATGAAAAGCTGCTCCGCCATTTGGAGGAACAGGATCTGAACCTACTAGCGTATTAATGCCTTCATTTCCTATAAAGGCTTCACTTGGCCATATTCCCTCTACTACTACTACACCTTGCTGTAACCCTTCAAATGATTCTGTATGTAAAATTACTTTACCTCTATCATTACCTAATATCACTTCTTCATTATCCAATAAATTTAATTTTTTTAAATCTAATGGATGAATTTTAGCTCGAGGTTTTGCCTCTTTCTCTTTTGAGGATACAGTCTCAGTAAAAGAACTATTTAAATAATTATGAGCAGGAGCCGTTACTAAACGAAAAGGACATTTTTTAGAAACACTTTCTATAGTATTCTGGTAGTCTGGATATTTTGGCATTTGGCTGTAGTAAGGTCCAATTTTTTTCCAGTCAGGTTTAAAGTGAAATTTTTTATCATCATGACCAAAACCATTTATAAAATGAGAGTTATTAAAATCAGGCTGCACATCTTTCCAACCATTTTGCTCTAAATCTAACAAACTTCCATGTTTTGAACTCTTTAAAGTAAAATCAATTATCTCTCTTTCTGTCATTTTAAAACCTTTATGATTTGCACCTAATCTTTTAGCTAACTCCACTAAAACAAAATGATTCGATCTTGACTCTCCAATAGGAGAAATCAATTTGGGCCCAAATGTAATGTGTTGATGACCTCCAGCAATATACAAATCATCATGTTCAACAAATGTAGTTGCTGGTAAAATAATATCTGCATATTTTGCGGTTTCAGTCATAAATTGCTCATGAACACATACAAATAAATCATCTCTACTAAATCCTTTTCTAACAAGTGTGCTCTCTGGAGAGACAATTAAAGGATTAGTATTTTGGATAATCATCCCATATATATTTTGGCCATTTTTTAGAGCATGTTTATCGCCAGTTAATATACTACCAATTCTAGACTGATCTAAAACTCTGATATTTTTATCTATTACATCTAAACCTTCTATTAAAGTTTTATCGATATTATAGATATCAGCATTTTTATAAAATGCCCCCCCTCCTTCATACTTCCATTTTCCACAAACAGTTGAAAGTGAAACAACTGAATGCATCGCTGATGCTCCATTTCTCTGGCGAGCAAATCCATATCCTAATCTTGTATAAAGTCGTTTTGTTTTTCCAAATATTTTTCCAAATTCTTCAATTTCTTCAACAGATAAACCTGTAATATCTGAAGCCCATTTTGGAGTAAATTTTTTTACATGTGCTTCTAATCCATTAGGATCATCGGCATATTTATTCATATATTCTCTATCTGCATAATTATCTCTGAACATAATATGTATTAATGAACAGGCTAAAGCTCCATCAGTTCCAGGTTTAATTGCATAATGAATATCAGCCACTTTAGCTGTTCTATTTTTATATGGGTCAATAACAATTAGTTTAGCATTCCTATCTTTTCTGGCTTTTTGTATATGCTTCATTACATTAACTTGCGTAGATGCTGGATTACCTCCCCATACTAAAATAACATCAGCAACTGACATTTCTCTTGGATCTGGGCCTGTAAACCTTCCTACACCAGCTTTAAAACCGCTGTCAGTTATAGTATTGCATATCGTAGAATGTTGACCAGAATAATTTAAATCATGCCTTAATCTGTTTATTCCATCTCTTTGGACTAAACCCATTGTACCTGCATAGTAATGAGGCCATATTGCTTCAGAACCATATTTTTGAGTAATTGACAAAAAATTATTAGCTACTTCATCTAAAGCATTTTCCCATGTTATTTCTTTAAAATTATTAGATCCTTTATTACCAGTTCTTATTAGAGGTTTTTTTAGTCTATTTGGATGATGAGTTCTTTCAGAATATCTACTTACTTTTGCACATACTACCCCAGATGTATAAGTATTCTTAGCTGCACCTCTAACTTTAAATATGTTTTTACCGTCATGGCTAACCTCTAAAGCACAAGAACTAGGGCAATCATGAGGACAAGCACTAATTGATAAGCTATGATCTATTTCTTGTTTCATTTGCATAACCATTAATTAAGTAAATAATATTTAAATATTATTATGCACAATAACGATTATAAAAAAAACTAAATATTAACTTAATTGCTCACAAGCTTTTTTAATTCTTTTACATGCTTCTTCTAAGATAGAATCTGAAGTGGCATAAGAAATTCTAAAAAACGGATCAGCACCAAAAGCACTACCTGGAACTACGGCAACGCCTTCAGATTCAAGTAAATATGAGGAAAAATCTATAGAATTTTTAATTACTTTTCCACTAGTTAATGCTTTTCCTATGACTCCAGAACAAGATGGATAAACATAAAATGCCCCTGAAGGTTTAAGACAAGATAACCCATTACAATTATTTAACATATCAACAACCATATCTCTTCTAATTCTGAATTTATCATTTCTTTCTGATAAAAATTCTTCAGGCCCCTCTAGAGCTGCTAAAGCAGCAGCTTGACTTATGGAAGAAGGGTTTGATGTGGACTGTGACTGTAATTTTGCCATTGACGAAATTAACTCTTTAGGTCCTCCAGCATACCCAATTCTCCAACCTGTCATAGCATAAGCCTTTGAAACTCCGTTTACAGTTAAAATTCTATTTTTAAGAGCTGGAACAACCTCTGCAAGTGAATAAAATTTAAAATCATCATAAATAATTTTTTCATATATATCATCTGACATAATAAATATGTTTTCATAATTTAATAATAAATTTCCTAAATCTTCTAGCTCGCTCTTAGTATACGAAGAACCTGTAGGGTTAGAAGGTGAATTAATAATAATCCACTTAGTTTTATCAGAAATTTTGTTTTTAA
>JAQWLZ010000047.1 GCA_029247025.1 Alphaproteobacteria bacterium
ATACCATTATAAATTAATGGTACTTTAATGAGAATAATTTTAATTATAATAATACTTTCATTTTCAAATATATCCTTAACATATGCAAACAACCTTAACCCATTATCAAATAATCAAAACTCTATTGGATCTGGTAAAAAATTATATTTAATAAAATGTTCTAAATGTCATGGACTAAATGCTAAAGGTATTTCAAATGGGCATACTAAGACACCAAGTTTAATAAAGTATAATAGAGGTTAGAAGCAAAAAGAAGGATATGAAAAAATATCAAAAAAATATAAAGATAAAAAAGAAATATATATATAAAAGGAAAATATATAATACAATAAGTATAAAAAGATCTTTATATTTTATTTTTATTAACAATTATTAATTAACAAAGGAAAATACAATGAAATTATTTATGATATTTATAATGACATTATTTATTTCAAGTGTCGCTTCTGCTGACTATGATTTTGAAAATGTTTATAGATTCGACAATATAGATATGATTAAAAATATGGATGACTCCAATGTAGTAAATATGACTGTAAATGGTTTTTCTAGCGACTCAAATGGAAACAAAGCAACTTCTAAATGTCTCATTAGTTTAAGAAATGGCATTATTAAAGGAAATTGCAAAGGTACTGATCAAGATGGAGATATTGAGTTTAGTACCGTTGAACGTGATTTAACTAAAGGGAATGTTGGTCAAATTATGAGAACTGGTGGAACAGGTAAATATGCTAATAAAACAGCCTCATGTGAATATACTGTAATACTTACTGATTTTAAAGTAGGAGTAGGGTACTTAACTGCTACTTGTAAAGAGTAAATATTATATAAAATGGTATCCTGAATAGGGGTACCATTTACTATAATTTTTACTTAGATATGATCTGAATAATTTTATTTAAAGTAAAGTATTGTGGAGGTATTCATGCAATATTTTATTTTTTTACTGATTATATTTATTAATTCTAATTCTTTTGCACATTTTAGTTTAAAGCAACATGAAATTATACATTACTATCCTTCATTAGAAAAAGAATATTTAATGAATAAATGTTCAATGGGCTCTTTGAAAAGACCTAATTGCAATATAGACAAGAAAGAGAGTAAAAAAAAATCTTCTAAAAAATAATCCTATTCAATATATTATTAGTGATTATTTCTAGGTAAATCTTTTTTTACATCTTGAAACTTTACTGCATCTTCCATAACTGCACCTTTATCAATCTGGCTTACATTATTTCTATATATTTCCTGCCAGGGTGTTTGACTCTCAGGATAATGGGGTATTCCTTCCTTCTTTCTTTTTTCAATCTCAGCGCTATCCACAAGCGTATCTGCAGAACATTTATTCAGATCAATTCTTATAATATCTCCTGTTTTTAACCAAGCTAATCCTCCCCCAACAGCACTCTCTGGAGAAGCATTTAATATGGAAGGACTGCCAGATGTTCCTGATTGCCTTCCATCACCTATACAAGGAAGCTCTTTAATGCCTTTTTTAATTAACTCATCAGAAGGCTGCATATTAACAACTTCAGCTGAGCCAGGCCAGCCTATTGGACCTGCACCTCGAATAACCAAGATAGAATTTTCATCCATTTCAAGACTTTTATCATTAACTCTATGATGATAATCTTCTGATCCTTCAAATACTATAGCTCTTCCTTCAAGGATTCCTTCTTTTCCTGGTTTTGATAGAAATTGTTCTTTAAAACTATTTGATATAACAGACGTTTTCATTATAGCCGCGTCAAATAAGTTTCCTTTTAAAACAACAAAGCCTGCTCTTTCCTTTAAAGGTTTAGTAAAAGGAGTAATTACATCATGATCCTTTATCTCTATACCTTTTAAGTTTTCAGCTAATGTTTTTCCAGAGGCGGTAGTTACATTACCATTTAATTTATTATTTTTTAGTAATTCAGCCATTAGAGAAGCTGTTCCTCCTGCTCTGTGATAACTTTCACATAAATATTTTCCAGCTGGTTGAATATTTGCCATTAAAGGAATATCGTAACCAATATTTTGCCATGCCTCTGTTTCTAATTCTATTCCAATATGCCTTGCAATAGCTGTAATATGCATTTGAGCATTTGTAGAACCACCAATAGCAGAATTAACAATTATTGTATTTTCAAATGCTTCTCTAGTCATAATTTTTGAAGGTGTTAAATCTTCTTTGACCATATCTACAATTCTCACACCTGTCTTATAAGCCATTTGACCACGTTCTCTATAAGGAGCTGGTATGTTCGCATTTCCTGTTAAACTCATACCTAAGGACTCTGCCAAAGAATTCATAGTTGATGCTGTACCCATAGTGTTACAATGACCGTCAGATGGAGCAGAAGAGGTAACTATTTCTACAAACTCTTTATAATCTATTCTACCAGCAGCTAATTCAACTCTACTATCCCAAACAGCCATACCAGAACCCGCTAATTTTCCTTTATGCCATCCATCAAGCATTGGTCCTCCATTTAAAACAAGTGCTGGAATATTTACAGTAGCTGCAGCCATTAAACACGCAGGTGTTGTCTTATCACAACCAGTAGTTAATACTACTCCATCGATAGGATATCCGTGTAATATTTCCACTAGTCCCAGGTAAGCCAAATTTCTATCTAATGATGCAGTAGGCCTTTTTAGGGTTTCTTGGATAGGATGAACTGGAAATTCAAAAGCAATGCCTCCTGCAGTTCTAATTCCCTCTCTAATTCTTTCTGCTAACTTTAAATGAATTCTATTACATGGAGATATATCTGAGCCAGTTTGTGCTATACCTATAATTGGTTTACCAGAAGTTAGCTCTTCAGGAGTATATCCATAATTCATAATTCTTTCTAAGTAAATCGATGTATTACCTGGATCTTCAGGATTATCAAACCATTCTCTACTTCTAAGTTTTTTATTTTTACTCATTACTATACCCCCAAATTCATATTATAAAAAAGCTTTACAACTATATCAAATTACTTAAACAGTGTTAATATATTTATTTATATATTAATTTATAAGTTAAATAATGGATGAATCAAGAATACCTATATTAGTAGGCTGTGGACAAATTACTCAAAAGGAAGATGATCCTAATGAGGCATTATCACCTATAGAACTTACAGCAAAAGCTTGTTTTGAGGCAGCTAAAGATTCGGATGTAGGGGAAATACTATTAAATAAACTAGATACCATAGCATTGATTAGGTCTTTTTCAGATACAAGTTGGAGGTTTAAATGTCCGTTTGGAAAATATTCAAATCCTAGTTTGTCATTAGCTAATCAAATTAATGCTAAAAATGTAAAAAATTTAATATATACCTATCCAGGCGGTAATATGCCTCAATGGTCAATAAATAGAATATTTGAGCTAATAACAAAAGGAGAGATAAAAACAGCACTATTAGCTGGAGGTGAAGCATTATACACTCAAAAAAATGCTCAAAGAAAAGGAGTAGAATTAAATTGGAATGAAAATTTAGGTTATTCATTTAAGGAATGGGGAATTAAAAAAAGAGGTTGGTCTGATGTAGAAGATAGTCATGGTATGAAAGGGGCTATTTTTGCCTATCCTCTAATAGAAAATGCTATAAGAGGGAAAGAAAATAGAACTATAGAAGAACACAATATAGAAATGGGGAAAATATTAGAGAAATTTTCTATGGTAGCTAAAAACAATCCCTTAGCAGATAGACGTCAGGGCTATACTGCAAAAGTAATATCTAATATTAATGAACAAAACCCATATATTGGTTTTCCGTATAGCAAATTAATGAATGCAAATGCTTTTATAGATCAATCTTCTGCAGTTATTATGACATCTGTAAAACACGCTAAAGAATTAGGTATTAATAAAAATAAATGGGTTTATTTACATGGATGCGCAGATACATATGATCATTGGTATTTAAGTAATAGAATAAATTATTATAGTTCTCCAGCTATGAAAATTGCATGTAATGAAGCATTAAAAATGGCAAATTGTTCAATCGATGATATAGATTTTCTTGATATTTACAGTTGTTTTCCATCTGCTATAAAAATAGCGTGTGATGAAATGAATATAGATGTGAATACTACTAAAGGTTTAACTGTAACTGGCGGATTACCATATTTTGGTGGACCAGGAAACAACTATGTTACCCATTCAATATCAGAAATTATGAATAGAGTTAGAAATAATCAGGGAAAAAAGGGATTAGTTACAGCAAATGGAAATTATATAACTAAACAATCTGTTGGAATATATTCATCAGAAGAATCAGATAAGTATTTTTCTCCAGTTAACCCAGATATTTATCAATTAGCAATTAATATACAAAAAGGTCCAAAATTTATTAATGAAGCAGAAGGAAGTGCTATTATAGAAACTTATACTGTAATAAACGATAGAGAAGGGCCTTCATATGCAATCATATTTGGAAGATTAGCAAATGGAAATAGATTTATTGCTAATATGCCTAAAGATATAGATTTACTAATAGATATGATGAAAAATGAATATTTAAACCTAAAAGGATATGTAAATAATAATAATGGTTTAAATATTTTTAAACCAAATTAATTATATTTCATTTCATCATTCTAAATAATATAATATCATTATATAGTTTTATTTTAAAAATTAAATTTTTATTAAAATTACGGAGTAAATTATGATTATAGAACATAGAACTTATAAAATTAAGCCAGGTAAGTTAAATGAACTTATGGATTTATATGAAAAAGAAGGAATGGAAGTTCATAAAAAAATCTTAGGTAATCAAATTGGTTATTTTTATACAGAAATTGGCCCATTAAATGAAGTAGTGCACCTTTATGGTTATGAAAGCTTAGATGACAGGGCAAAAAGACGAAAAGAGCTTGCTAAAAATGAAATTTGGCAAAAATATATTGCTAAAGCAATTAACTTATTTGAATCTCAAGAAAGCAAAATATTAATTCCTGCTAATTTTTCTGATATTAAATAGTTAAACGTAGCTATTATTATTATCATTCCACCAAGGGCTGTCAGAAAAAGACCTCATATCCAATTCATGAGTCCAAACCGACCTTTGTTGCTGTGCTATATGAAAATATGTATCTGCAATTTTTTCTGGCAGCATTAAACCATCATGTTCCATACCTTTAGATTCTCTAAGTTTTTGAAAATTTTCAGGACCTAACATTTTACCTAATGTGTCTGGCGCATCTACTGCACCATCAACAACTATATGTGCAATGTGTATTCCTTTTGGAGCATATTCTGCATTTAAAGTTTGGCATAGCATTCTTCTTCCTCCCATCGCTGCAGCATGTGAATGTTGCTTAGGATTACCTCTTACTGATGCTGTTGATGAGGTTACAATTAATGTTCCTTTACCTCTTTTTTCCATATAAGGAAAAAGAGTTGAAGCTGTTCTGAAAAGTGCAAAGGTCGCCATACGCCAACCTAATTCAAATTGCTTATAACTTAAATCATTAAGGCTAACATCACCTATTTGCGCACCCAAATTAAATATAACAACTTCAATTGCCCCTATATTATTTTCTACCTCATTAATAACATTTTCAATTGTATCTTCTTTTACAGCATTAAGAATATAACCAGAAGCAGAACCTCCTTCAGATTCTATAGATTTAACCATATTATCAAGTCCTTCTTGATTAGCTCTTCTACATAAAGCAACGTGGTAACCTTCTGACGCAAAACGGTGAGCTGTATTTCCTCCTATTCCTGCGCCAGCGCCCAATACTAAACAAACTGGTTTCATAATCTTACCCTTTCTAATTATTTAAATGAAAACCGGGAGTGGATTTCATAATTTTAATTTCTTCTTCATTCATATCTTCACTTATTTTCTCAAATAGCATAGTACTTAAATATCTCTCTCCAGTGTCAGGAAGCATGGCTAAAATTACTGAACCATCTTTTACAGTATTAGCTAACTTTGCAGCAACAGCTAAAGTTCCTCCTCCAGAAATACCAGTAAGAATACCTTCTCGTTGAGCAAGCTTTATAGATGAATCTATCGATTCTGGTCCTGAAATTATAATAAGGTCATCAAATAAATCTTTATCTATTGTTTCTTGAAGTACTAATGGAATAAAATCAGGAGTCCATCCTTGAATTAAATGTGGCTGAAATGCTGAATGACTTTTTGAGGCAAACCCTTCAGAACTTCTTTCTTGATTTTCACCAGATGATATTAGAGCTGCATTTTCTGGTTCAGTTAAAATAAGTTTTGTATCTTTAAGTTTACTTCTTATTTCTCTACCAATACCAGTTACTGTCCCTCCAGTTCCATAACCTGTAACAATATAATCTAATTTTTTTCCTTTAAAATCATTAATTATTTCTTGCGCTGTAGTTTGTTGGTGAATATCTGCATTTGCTTTTGATTCAAATTGACTTGCTAAAAACCAACCATTTACTTTAGCTAGCTCAATAGCTTTTTTATACATACCTAACCCTTTTTCTTCTTTAGGTGTTAAAATAACCTTTGCGCCATACATTCTCATTAGTTTTCTTCTTTCAATAGAAAATGATTCAGCCATTACTATTACTAAAGGATAGCCTTTTTGGGCACAAACCATAGCCAAACCAACTCCTGTATTGCCTGATGTTGCTTCTATTACAGTTTGACCAGGTTTAAGAAGACCCTCTCTTTCAGCATCTTCTATAATATTTATGGCTAATCTATCTTTTATAGATCCTGCAGGATTAAAAAATTCAGCTTTTACGTATATTGATGTGTTATTGTGTGAATATTTATCAAGTTTTATAACAGGTGTGTTACCTATAGTTTCTAAAACATTTTTATATAACTTTCCTTGTCCGGTCGTAGTTCTTATTTCTTTATTCATAGTCATCAATTCCTTTCATGAGTAAACATTATTTTATCATTAATAAAAATTATTTCAATTATTTGTAATATTTACTAAAATAATTAAAAAGGGTAAATTTTAATGACAACTAATAAAGAACTAAATTATTCAATTGAAAAACACACGGCATATATAAAGATAAATAGGCCGCCAAATAATTATTTTGATGCAAGTTTAATTGAAAGTATTGCAGATATTTTAGATAATTTAGATAAAGAAATAATGTGTAGATCTATAATATTATATTCTGAAGGAAAAAATTTCTGTGCTGGGGCTGATTTTAATAAATCTAATTTTATTGAAGGTGAAAATATATATGAAAATCTTTATAAGCAGGCACTGAGAATATTTAATTGTTCTAAACCTATAATAGCAATAATTCAAGGGGCAGCAATTGGAGGAGGATTAGGTTTAGCTTTATCTGCAGATTTTAGAATTACATGCAAGGAAGCTAAATTTAGTGCTAACTTTGGTAAATTAGGTTTTCATCAAGGTTTTGGGATATCAGTAACGCTTCCTAGATTAGTAGGTAATCAAAATGCAAAGTTGTTATTACTTACAAGTAGGAGATTAAAGGGTGAAGAAGCTTACCAAATAGGATTAGCTGATGTTTTGACAGATAAAACTTTATTAATGAATAAAGCTGAAGAATTAGCAAATGAGATAAATACATCTGGACCTTTAGGTATAACATCTATAAGAAAAACTCTAAATAAAGGACTGGCAAAGGAAATAGAAAAAATTGTTATAAGAGAAGCAAGTGAACAAAATAAACTAAGAAAAACTAAAGATTTTAAAGAAGGTATAAATGCCTCAATTAATAGGAGATTACCTATATTTAAAGGTGAATAAAGAGATTAAAAATAAATAATATATTTTGGAAATATTTTGATCAAAACATACCTAAAAGCAAAAATATTAGCAATAAAACGAAGATTACATATTCTTATATTTAATGATTTTAATCCATATCCAAAAGTTCCTAATAACTTATATTTTTCACCAAGTTATATAGTTGATAATAATAAATATAAAAATCAAAAATTAAAATATAAGAATTCTAATCAAAATAATGATAAAATATGGCGAATAGATTCAAGAAATAAAATAAAAGAGTTATTATCTATTAATAGTAATTTATATTGTAAAAATGTTTTAGATAAAAATATTAAAATTAAAAAAGGCTATACTAGAAAAAGAATTTATCTTGAGTTTTCTAAAAACAGACATGCTCCAATTGATATTATTACTAAAAATAATATTAATAAATTTAAAGGAGTAATAATTTGTATGCAAGGAACTAACTCTGGTGCACACTTAAATTTAGGTGAGATAAAAATGCCTGCTGATGTTTTTAAAGTTAAAAATGGGGCCTCATTAGCTATGCAAGCAGCTGAATTTGGATTTATTGCTGTCTCATTTGAAAGAATTGGGTTTGGTGAAAGAAGAGAAATAAAATTACAAAATAGAAATTTATCCCCAACGATTGATTTTAGTTTCCACTCATTATTATATGGTAACAGTAGTTTAGGTGAGACAGTTGCAGAAATTACCGTATTAGTTAAATGGCTTAAAAAAAAGTATTCTTCAAAATATAAAATATGGCTTAAAGGTTATTCTTCAGCTGGTACGACTGCAATAGCAGCAGCTGCTTCGGATAATAATATAGATGGAATTGCTATTGGAGGCTGTGTTGGTCTTGCTAATGAAACAATTTTAAAACGAGGTGCTACAGGATATAATGATATACCTTCTTTACTTAAATGGTTTGATCAAGACGTTATGATCTCTCTTATTTCACCTAGGCCTTGTATTATAGTAGCAGGAATATCTGATCATATATGGCCTTATAAATTTGCAGAGAAAGCTTTAAAAGTACCTAAAATTATCTATAAAAGTGATAAATCTGATAATAATTTAGTATTATTAAAAGGTAATGAAGGGCATACATATTATCCTGATTTAATATGGCCAAAAATTATAGATGTATTTAAAAATACTAGGAATAAATATATTAATGAATTAAAAAAAAATTGATGAAGCTTCTAGATTAATTAATCTAGCGATAAAAGATTATGATCTTTTTTTAAAGGAGATAAATACTTATTCTCCAGAAAAAAAAACAGAAGCATTAACTTGGTTAAGAAATGCTTTAAAATATATTAATAACAAACAGAAAAATGATACATAATATGAAAAATAATAATTATTACAAAATAATATTACTTATAATTGCTGCAATATTTATGCTAATTGCAATTTATAACTTACCTTAGGCTATTTTTAATATATTTATGATTTTATTGATGAAGTAAGTCTTAAAAAGATTGTACTAGTATTGTATAATTTATGAACTATCTTATTATATTAATTAGGAATTTTTATGAAGCCAATTATATCCATTAATTCATTATATAAAACTTATAAGAGTGGGTTTAAAGCACTTGAAAATATTTCTTTGGATATAAATAAAGGAGAAATTTTTGCTTTATTAGGCCCAAATGGTGCTGGAAAAACTACATTAATCTCAATTATAACAGGTATTACTATTCCTACTAGCGGTTTAGTTAAAGTTAACAACTTTGATGTTATTAAAAATCCAATAAACACAAAAAGTGTAATCGGTCTTGTTCCACAAGAGGTGGCAATAGAACCATTTGAGACAGTCTTAAGTAGTGTAAAATTTTCGAGAGGACTTTTTGGTAAACCTCAAAATTCTGACTACCTTAAGAAAATTTTAAAGCAGTTATCACTATGGGATAAAAGAAATACAAAAATTATAGAACTCTCAGGAGGCATGAAAAGGAGAGTATTAATTGCTAAAGCTCTAAGCCATGAACCATTAGTACTTTTTTTAGATGAACCTACAGCAGGAGTTGATGTAGAACTTAGAAAAGATATGTGGGGTATAATTAGATCTCTAAAAGAAAATGGTGTCACCATAATCTTAACTACCCATTACATAGAAGAAGCTGAAGATTTAGCTGATCGAGTAGGGTTTATCAATAATGGTAAAATATCTTTGATAGAAAATAAAAAACAATTGATAGAAAAAATGGGAAAAAAGACATTAAGTATCCATATTAATAATTCTATAAAAAATATACCTAATAATCTAAAGAAATATAAATTAGAAATAAGTAACAACGGGGCTACACTAATCTATAATTATAATATAAATCACGATAAAACTGGAATTACAAGATTATTAAATGATTTATCTAATGAAAATATTATTTTAAAGGATATCAAAACAAATCAAAGTTCTCTTGAAGATATTTTTGTAGATATAGTTGGAAAATAAATATGAATTTTTATGCTATTAAAGCCATCTATTTATATGAAATGTCACGAACTTTTAGAACTATTTCTCAGAGCTTAATAGCTCCAGTAATTTCTACTATTTTATATTTTGTTGTTTTTGGCACAGCAATTGGGTCAAAAATAGAAAATATAGAAGGAATTAGTTATGGGGTGTTCATTGTACCAGGATTAGTTATGCTTTCAGTCTTAATGCAAAGTATTACCAATGCTGCTTTTGCTATTTATTTCCCAAAATTTGTGGGTACAATAAACGAATTATTATCGGCACCAGTTAACACATCAGATATTATATTAGGCTATATTGGTGCTGCCACAACAAAGTCATTTTCTATAGGAGTTATTATTTTAATTACAGCCCATATTATTGTTCCCATAAATATAGTTCACCCTATATATATGATTTTATTTTTGCTATTGACTTGCTTCGCTTTTAGCTCATTTGGTTTTATAATAGGTTTATGGGCTAAAAACTTTGAACAATTAAATCTTATTCCAATGCTAATAATTACTCCATTAGTTTTTTTAGGTGGTAGTTTTTATTCAATATCAATGCTACCCGCATTTTGGCAAAAAATATCTATGTTTAACCCTGTTGTCTATTTAATATCAGGCTTTAGATGGACATTTTTTAATTTTTCAGATTTTAGTTTTTCTATTAGTCTGTTTGCCATTATTAGCTTTGCAATATTATGTAATATTATTATTTTTAGGATGTTTAAAACTGGTTATAAAATAAGAACATAGTTAATACTTTAATTGATTATTATAATTTTATCTTGTAGTTATATTATATGAAAAATATTTTTATTATATCCATATGTTTCTTCTTATTATTAGGGTGTGTATCTATTTTTTAAAATAGTGTTACTTTTTTAAAAATTAAAAGAAATTAAATAATTGCAGTTCTTAGCTTTATGGCTAGCTGACAATTTAGTCTTTGTTTTATTCTATTAAATCTTAAATAAAAGATTTATAAATATAATATAAAAATAATAAAATAATTATTGCAAATATATACTTTTTATAATTTAATTTATTAGACTTAAAAATTTTCTTTTTATCTTTTATGCCCATAAAAAGACCCTTTTATGAATGAGAATCATTCTCAAAAGAAATTTTAGGTATAAATTGATAAAAGTCAACTTTTTGTATAAATATCAATTAATTACAAAGTGGTATAAAATAAAGGAAAGCAATATGTTAAAACTGCACCACGCTCCTAATTCAAGAGCAGGAAGAATAGTTTGGTTACTGGAGGAACTTAATTTAGATTATGATATAAATACTATGAAATTTCATCCAAGTGATTTAAAATCAGATGAACATAGATCAAGACATCCTCTTGGAAGAATACCTGTATTAGAAGATGATGATGTAAGTATATATGAATCAGGTGCGATAGTTGAATACATATTAGCACGACATGCTCCAGGTAAATTAAAACCAAAAGTTGATGAAGAAACATTCCCACAATATCTACAGTGGTTTCATTACTGTGAAGGAATGATAATGCCTCCAATGAATACAATTGTTGTTCACACAATAATTCTTCCTGAAGAACGACGCGATCAAACCGTATTAGGTCAAGCTCAAAGACTATTATCTAAAGCACTATCGCCAGTCAATGAAGCTTTAGAAGGAAAAGAATATTTAATTGGTGATTTTTCTGCTGCTGATATTATGTTAGGACATTCTTTATATATGTCTAAAAGATTGAACTGTGTTTCTGATGACTTATCTAATATTAAGAAATACATTGCGAGAATTGAAGCACGACCATGTTTTAAAAAAGCAATTAATGCTTAGAATTTTAGGTTTAATATGATTGAAGAACTAAAAAAGTACGCTCACAACCTTAATGAAGTTTATGCTTTAGAACAAGAGATGGGACAATATCAATATTTAATAGATATTGGAAATAAAGCTCCATCATTTAGTAAAGATGAACAATCTGAAATAAACAAAATGTTTGGTTGTCAGGCACAAGTTTGGATCATATCAAAATTAGATAATGACCGTTTCTACTTTAGAGGTGACAGTGACGCAGCAATTGTTAAAGGATTAGTTCAAATTATAGCTGAGTCATTAAGTGGTCATACAAAAGAAGAGATAACAAATATAAAACATAATATTGTAGATCAACTCGGCTTAGGCCCTGGCTTAACTGTTAGACGACAAGTAGGAATGATGGCTATGATTGACCACATAAAAAAAATTTCTGGCAATAAATAAAATTATGAATTTTCAATCAGATAATCAATCATCTGTATTTCCGGAAATTATTGATTATTTAAAGTTTATTAATGAAGATTCATCACCTGCCTATGGTGCAGATGAAGTAACAAAATTAGCTACTAAAATGTTAACAGATTTATTTGAAACTAATTTAAAGGTAATATTTGTTTCATCGGGAACTGCAGCAAATTCAATAGCACTATCTTCTATATGTCCTCCTTATGGAGGTATATTATGTTCAGATAATGCACATATAGGAGGGGATGAATGTGGAGCTCCTGAGTTTTTTACAGGTGGCGCTAAATTATTAACTATTCCAACAGATAATGCATTAATAACTGAAAAAAAACTTATTACTAAAATGAATAATCATGGATTACATGGAATACATGAAGTTTTACCCTCAGTAATAAGTTTAACACAAGCAAGTGAATTAGGAACAATATATACTCCTGATGATATTAATAAAGTTACACATACTGCAAAAAAATATAATCTAAGAACTCACATGGATGGAGCAAGATTCTCAAACGCTTGTGCCTCTTTAAATGTTAAACCAGCAGAATTGTCATGGAAAAATGGAATTGACATATTAAGCTTAGGTACGACAAAAAATGGTACTATTTCTTGTGAAGCTATCATAGTTTTTAATCAAGAAATTATTGATGATTTAGAAAGGCGCCAAAAAAGAACGGGACATCTATGGTCAAAAAATAAATTTGTGTCTGGTCAAATTATAAAGTGGATAGAAGATCAAAATTGGCTAAAGGCAGCAAGAAAAGCTAATTTGTATGCTCAGGATATAATGGTTTTATTAAAAAAAATTAACAATGTTACAATTGAATATGATGTTGATGTTAATATGGTATTTGCTTGTATTCCTATGATAATCCAAGACAAATTAAGAGATAATAATGTTATGTTTAATCCCTGGTATGGTAAAAAAAATTTAACAAGGTTTGTTTCATCATGGGATACAAAAGATACTGAATTAACTTCTTTAAAATCTATTATTAAGAATATTACTTCCTAGATTATTTTAAATCTAAATTTTAAGATGTCGTATATTATAATAAAAAACATCTTGTATTTAATTGATAAATAATAAATACTTTTATTCATATATTTAAATAATTTGGATAACGATTATGAATAGAAGAATTTTTAATAAAATAGG
>JAQWLZ010000055.1 GCA_029247025.1 Alphaproteobacteria bacterium
ATAAATTTATTTCTTAGATTATTTTCATGTTCTTTATCCGGTTTTGAACCAAAAAATACTGCTCTCGTATACTCAGTAAAAGAGTCTTGTAATAAATCGAGCTCATAATAACTCTTAGATAAAATCATTCTAGTATTTCCCCACCTACCATAATAGTTATTAGACTTTTTTAATATTTTTATAGCTTCACTATACTTTTTTTCTAGATATAAACTATTTCCTTCATCAGTTAATAGTCGAGCAACAGGATCTATTTCTCCTTTTGCATGATGTCGACTATATAGCCTTGAGATTCTATTTAATATTATATGATTATTAATTATAGCTTTAGAATCAAAATTATAATCTCTCATTAGTTTAATAATAGTATTGCTTTCTTTACTGCCCAGCAATTTATTAGCACCACTAAATAGCATAAAATCATTTTTTCTTTGTGTATGCCACGCACCAAAAAGATGACCAAATTCATGTGCAACAACAACACTATTTATATAATTTTTAAATTTTGATGAATCTGATACCATAACTACATTCGAGAAAGTTGAAGCTATTCCGATACCTTTAATATCTCTCTCAATTATAGCAAGAACTACCTCAGCTTTTATATTATCAGTTAATTTTGAAATTTCTTTTTTATGTAAAGAAAATAAACTAGATAAATTGTCAATATTTTTATCAAATTTGAATTTCTGAGTATCTGTTATTCTCCATTCTATTTTATAGTTTTCATAATAAAATTTATTAATTTCTTCAAGTCTATTAAAAATATTATTTTGCCATTCTCTATCTAAAAGCATTTCAGCATCATATAACAATAAAATATTGATTACTCTTTTTTGATCACAATTAGATTCTTTAATAGTATCTTTATTTATTGAATCATTACATTCACTTTTTTCAGAATGAGCAATATTACTATTTAAAGATATAGAGATTAGTATCAGGACAATAAAGATCGTCTTTTTAATAAATATTACTTTATTTTTTAAATTAGATAGCATATTTTCTTTCAATTTGTTTTTAAAACTAGATATATACTATATAGATAATTAATAATTATTATTTAACAAATAAACTAAAATTACAACAAGGAGCAAAAGAGATTATGGGATTAAAATATTTACTATTATTAAGGTTTGGCTTAGTAAATTTAGTAGCTTTTGCATTGCTTGGAGCAGCATGGGCACAAGGCTTAGTAGCAAAAGTAATAAATGCCGATGTTACTAATATGGTAGTTTTAATATGTGCAATATTTTTAATTGGACTAATACTTGCTGGTTATAGACTATGGAAAGTTAGCAAACAACTGAATGCTGCCTATAACTATAATCCAAAAGAACGATCGAGAGCTGCTGATTTTTTAAATAAAACTAAAGGTAAAAATGCTACAAGTAGAGCAAATATAGCTCAAGCACTAAGATTAAAATTATTTTCACGTATAGTTCATATAAGATATATTTCTAATTCTTTAACAGTTTTAGGTTTGATAGGAACAGTGCTGGGTTTTATTATAGCTTTATCTGGAGTTGACCCAGATGTTGCATCAAATCCAAGTGCCATTAGCCCAATGGTTGCCCAATTAATTGAAGGTATGTCTGTTGCTTTATATACTACTCTAGTAGGTTCTATTTTAAGTGTTTGGCTAGGGTTAATCTATCAAATGCTGGCGACAGGAACTTCAAATTTAGTATCTCAAATTATAGAATTATCTGAAAGATAATTTAATGGATAACCCATTTAATGATGAAAATGAATTAGATACTGCTGATACTGTTTTCAGAGATATGACTATGCTAGCCTTATCAGGTTTTGTAATAATAGTTTTACTCCTTTTACCATGGTTAAATATAGTAGCTCAAGATGAAGCTACTAAAGAACCATCAGGAAGCGTAATTGTTGAAGTGCTATGGCCTGATGATAGGAATGTAGATGTAGATCTTTGGGTGAAATCTCCCGATGATGCTGCAGTAGGTTTTTCTAATATGGCAGGATATTATTTTAATTTACTTAGGGATGATAGAGGGACTCAATTTGATACGACTCCTATAAATTATGAAATTAGTTATTCTAGAGGTATTGCTGCTGGAGAATATCAGGCAAACTTACATCTGTATGCTACGGATGGAGGCCCTCCTATTAATGCAAAAGTTATTATAAGTGTTGTGGAACCTGATCAAAGAGCAAGAACTGCAATAATTAAAAAAGATGTTACTCTAAAAAAATTTAATGAAGAAATTACTGTAGCTAGATGGACCTTATCAAATAAAGGAAAACTAAAACCAGATAGCGTCCACGCACTCAAAAAAAGTTTGTTAAGAAGGTAATAAAAAATGGAAATTTTAAATATATTTTATATTGTAATAACAGCTTTAGCCGCATTATTAATTTCTATTACAATATGGTCTCGAAGACCATTTAGGTGGAGATTAAGTGCATTTTTTATAGGCTTAGGACTAATAACATTATTATATGTAGCCATATTAGAATTATTAAGTAGACCAAAACCAGCACATATGGAGCTTTTTTATAAAGATGTTCCTGAAGTTGTTTTATTACATGCATCATGGGAGGAAGAAGTAGCTTTATATATTTTAGTAGAAATACCTGGCGTGGAAGAACCAAGATTATATATATTACCATGGAGTAGAGAGGAAGCAGAAAGATTTCAGCAGGCTATAGAAGAAGGTGAAGAGAAAGATGAAGAAGTAAAAATAGGAAATCCTTTTTTTAATGCTGATGAAGAAGACCGAGAAAGGTTAATTTATACATCACCTGCAAAGCCAATGGCTCAAAAAGGTAGAGAACAACTTCCAGTTACAAACTTTGACCAAGAGGCAGAACAACCTTCTTATGGTGAAGAGGAAAATCAATAACAAATTAAAAGTTATTTATCATTTACGTCAACTACCTTAAACTGATTAAAAGAAGCTTCAGTTGCTAACTGATCATGAGTCGAAAATATTTCTAGTCGAAAATATCTTCCTCTTTTAGCATCAATAGTTATATACTTTTCATCACCTGTTTCAGGAAGATCAATATCAGCTAATATCTCCCATCCCCCCATATGAGGAAAAGGATCTGCTGAAGAAACTCTTATATGCTTTGCCCAAGTACCGGGGTCTTGATTAGTTTTAGAAATAAATGATAAAGCTTCAAATCGTTTATTACTTGGCAATGAAAAAGTGAGTACATGAGGCAATATATTTCCAGATGAAACCCAATATGTATTTATATTATTATCAATTATATTTTTTGTGATAAAAGGATATTTTTCTGAAGTCCAATGAATTGCCTTACCGCCTGCCTCAATAGAAATTAAGTCATCAGCGTTAGAAAAACTTAAAACACAAAAGTAAATTATAATTAATAATATAAATTTAATTTGGAGCAACATACTCTATTCCATAATTAGAATAGATATTTTGAATTGTATTATTATCAAGCATATTTTGTAATACATAATTGATTTTATCTATTGTTGCCTCATCAGCGCCTCTTAATAAAACTCCAACATTTAAAGCAACATCTCTAGTAAAATTAAAATCTTTGACTGCCTCTAGAGAAATTGAAGGATTATTCTTTAAAAACCACCAATAATTTGGAGAAGAAATAAACGCTGCATCTACTTCTCCATCAGCTACACCTTGAATTAATTCAGGTTCAGTTACAAACTTAGTTCTATATTTAATTTTAGCTTTTTGCATTAGCATATGAGCCCAAGTTCCACGCATCACTCCAATATTCATATTTCTTATAGATTTTAAAGTGTTTTTACCACTTACTAATTCTTTAGGGCCCACCAAATAAGTTTCCATTCTAACAATAGGTATTGAGGCTGTTGGTGGAAATTTTCTTTTTTCACTATCACTTGCCCTTGTCAAAGGTTTAGCTCCTTCTATATCTCTTTTATTAGCATCATCATTTTTTCTTGATACTGCCTCCATCATCATATCACAACCCGCCTTTCGAGCATGAAAGCGGTACCTTAACCAGTTAATTTCTAAACTTACACCTAAATCTTTAGCTATTTCTTCTGCTAATTCTATTTGAAAACCTCTAAGGCTAGTATCTCTTGATGAAAACGGCAAACGGTCTGACAAAGCGCATACTCTTAGTGCCCCTCTTTTATTAATTTCCTTTATAGTGCCAGCATAAATTATTTTTGAGCTCAGAATAATACATAAAAAAAGACTAATTAAGAATATATTCCTCATCTAACATAAAACCTTTCCAGAATTTCTTGAATTAAATCTTTAGCTTGTCCGTAATATGCAACATTATCCATAGCTTCTGTTATATTAGATAAGTCATTACCTACTACTACAACTCCAATCATACCGGCAGAAACATGAGGTGTACATTTATATGTGTAAATACCAGGAGTTGTAAATGTATAACCTGCACTTTTATGCATTTTTGACTTATATTTGATATCATTTGGAGCAACCATAAATTCTACATTATGACCTTTAGTAGTTGCTTTCCATAATATCTTCCCTCCTACGTCTATTTCTGAAAGCATAGGATCGTATCTGAATCTTGATCCATTAGGTCCAACATTTAACATATGGACAACATCATCAACTGCCGCTAATTGCGTCTCTGTAACATCATTTATAGGCTCATGATTAACTACAAAATCATCACTATTACAAATATTTTCTTCTTCAATTTTATAAGATTTAGCCGCCGATGCTGGCTTTAAAATATTATATGTACTTAAACCTATTAAACTTGCCCCAATACCTCGAATTAAGTTTCTTCGAATAATCATTCTTTACTCCATAAGCATATTATTAAATTTATTTAAAAATATTATAGTTCAAAAATATAAAAAAAAATATAAAAAAAGGCGGAAGAAATAAATCCTCCGCCTAATTATTTGATAATAACCTTTTGGTTATTTAAGTGTAAATGCAATCATAGCAGCACCTGCTGGAAAATCAGCAACTTCTGGCCATAATGTTGGGAAAAGTCCCATCACTAATGAACCTAAGCCTGATGGCACTGTTATATATTGTTGACCATTAGCATTATAAGATACTGGACCTCCACGGAAACCAGAACCTGCTGTAAATGACCATAACACATCTCCATTGTTAGCATCGAAAGCACGGAATGTTCCATCAATACCACCTTGGAAGACCAAATCACCAGCCGTAGCAACTACACTACCTAATGGTGGGTACTTATAAGTATAAGCCCAAGCACGTTCTCCAGAAACTGGGTCACGAGCATCTAAACGACCATGAGCTTTTTTACCGTTAGGTAAATCAGCAGCAGCTAAGTCAGCACCGAAGAAAAGTTGAGCGATTGGCTCAGTTACTGGATCTTCTTTACGTACTGTAGTTATCTGACATGCTTCAGCGGCAGAGTTATACCATAGACCTGTTCTTGGACTATAAGAACCTGAATGCCAGCTTCTTCCACCAGCAATCCAAGGACATGATAACATATCTTGGTTTTCAGCTATATTTGGAGGATTTCTTCCAATTAGCTCACCAGTTTTAGGATTAATACTTTTTACCCAGTTGTAGTTCTCATTCATTGGCCAAATATTTTCAATCTGTCCATCTCCACGATTATAAACAAAAACAAAACCAGATTTATTTTGGTGAACAACTAGCTGTTTATTATCTCTATCTAGTAACCAGAATTCTCCCATAGCACTATCAAAATCCCAATCATCATGCGGAATTTCTTGGTGATACCATTTAATTTTACCAGTTGATGGGTCCATAGCTATTACTGAAGAAGTATAAAGATTATCTCCTGGTCTTGCTCCATCAGTTGCAATACCGTCAGGTGATGCTCCCCAATCATAATCAGGTGCTGGATTTGAAGTACCTACGAAGTATGTATCAGTAGATGCATCATATGTACCTGGCATCCATGCTCCACCGCCGCCGTATTTACCTGAATCTCCACCCCATGAGTCTGGGTCATCTTTAATTGTATTAAATACCCATTTAGATTCACCAGTTTTAGGATCTAAACCAAAAATTTTACCTTGAATTGGATATTCACCAGCAGTTTGACCGTAAACTAATGTATCACCTGCCATAACTGGAGGTGAAGTAAAGTTACATGCACAACTTGTTGTATCAACTAATTGAACTGACCAAACTTCTTTTCCAGTTTTTTGGTCTAATGCAATAGCGCGTCCATCAAGAGTACCCATTGTAACATTACCGTTTGAAACGGTTACACCACGTGTATAAGGTGTAAAGAATAATTCATCAACAATTGGATCTAAGTCTGGAAAATAATGCCAAAGTTCTTTACCCGTAGCTGCATCGATTGCAAAAGTACGATTATAAGAACCTGCATAGTACATAACACCATCAATAACTACTGGAGTAGCTTCAAGACCTTGCTCTATAGCACCAGGTTGATGTATCCACGCAACATTTAAGTCTCCAATGTTACTTTTATTGATCTGATCAAGAGTAGAATAACGTGTGCCGCCATCATCTCCATGATACCATGACCAATCATTAGCCATACTTTGGAAAGAAAACACTAATGCAATCATTCCCAAAAATGTTTTAATTAAAAGAGTCATAAACTCTCCTCCCTTTTTAAGTTAATTAAAAATAAAAAAATAAAATTTTTATAATATTAAAGTGTAAATATTAGAAAAACCTATTTCCATTATATTATTTAACTATACTTTTTTTAAAATACATAGAAAAAAATATAAAATATTACTATATATTAAGTATTAATTAGGTTTTTTAATTATTTATAGGTTTTTTTGTATGATAATCAGACAAAATTTTAATTATATTTTATTAAAATTATTAATAATTATTTTTTTTTTATTATGTGATTCGCTAAGTTCTATTGCACAGGATGAAATAATAGATTTAGAAACAAGAAAAAAAGAACTTACAGAAAATGCTTATAAAGGTGATGCTGAGTCACAATATATGTTGGGACGTTTAGCATTAGAAACAAAAAACCCTCCAGATCATTCTACAGCAGTATACTGGTTTAGAATAGCTTCTGAAGCTAATCATTTAAAAGCCCAAGAAATGTTGGGCGCACAATTATTTTCTGGATTAGGCGTACCTGCAAACCCGAAAGAAGCATCAATTTGGTGGTATAAAGCAGCTATGGCTGGCAGCTCTACTGCACAAGCAAGCTTAGGAGTTTTGTATGCTCTTGGTTCTGGCGTTAAAAAAGATTTAATAGAATCATATAAATGGCTTACTATTGCATCCTTAAATGGAAATAAAGCGGCAGCAATTCAAAGAGATGAATCTATATCCCTCCAAATGACAGCTGATGAAATACGAGAAGCACAAAAAAGAATTGATCTTATAATCAACCAAATTAAAAAATAATATTTTTATATATTAGAAGAAGAGCATTCTTCATAGATTTCATCAGGAAGTTTATCTAAAGTAATTACAGAATCCCCTCTTTTAACTCTAACCTTATTAACTATAACTAAAAGGCTATTTGCCTTTTTATTCATACCAATTTTTAAATATAAATTTATCAAAGAATAGGATTGCTCTACATATTGTTTATAAAAGTTATCAATTGAATTGTTAAGTATAGTAATACCATTATTAAAAGATTCTATTGCTAAATCATATTTACCTTGAGCTTTATATAATTCTCCTTGATTATGAAAAGCAGCAGCAAAATTTGAATAATCTACAGATGATAAATTTTTCCATATATTAATTGCTTGAGATATATAATTGTATGCTAAATTATATTTGCATTGTTTTTTATATAAAACAGCCAAATTATTAAGAACTCTGGCAAAACTAACAGAGTTGTCTTTTGAATTATTTTTTCTTATATTTATTAAATTTAAGTATATTTCTTCAGCTTCTATAAAATTTCCTCTTTGAGTAAATAAGGCAGCAAGGTTTTGCATAGCAGACAGGCTTACAGAATTATCTTCACTATAGTTCTTGGATATAGTTAGCGCTCTTATTAAATTCATCTGTGCAACATCAAGTTCTTCAATTTTAAGCTGAACTGTTGAGAGATTTATTAATGTTCTAGCTAGTAACATATTGTATCTCTCCCCTAATTTTTCATAAATATTTATTGCTTTAATATAAAAATCAATTGATTCCTCAATCCTTGAAGATGACTCATACGCTCTTGCTAGGTTATTATAGCTCTGTGCAATATATCTATGATTAATTCCATAAAACTGTAAACGAAGATTTAAAGACTCCTTAATTAAGTTCTCTGCCTCTTCAAACATTAGAAGTTCTATTTTTAATAATCCTAGATTATTAAGCGTAGCCGATAATTCTGCTATAAGATTAGATTTTTTTGCTTCTTCAATAGCTTTTAAATAAAATTTTTCTGAACCTAAAAAATCTCTCTCCCTAAAAGATTGCATACCTTTTTTATTTATACTCAGCCATTTACTATTATCAGCTGCATAAGAATAATTTACAGAAACAATTATAGAAAAAAGACAATATATAACAAATATGTATTTACTTAAAATTTTCATTTTTATAAGAAGTCCATTCATTTAAAATTTCTCTTGGTTTAGCTTTAAAAGTATTTTTATAGTTTTTTATAGGAGTAGTTAATTCTATAACATAGCCATTAGGGTCTCTAAAATAAATAGATTTAATAAATCCATGATGAGATATTCCTCTTGTTTCTATATTATTATTTTTTCCTTTCTTAAAATAATCCAAAAGAGAACTCTCTTCTACCTCTAAAGCGATATGAAGATCAAAATCATGCCAACGTTTATATTCTAATTTATCCTCCAAAATTTCAAAAAAAGCTAATGAAGAGGAGTCGCCTAAAGAATAAAATGTGTGTAATACTTTTGTCTTTTTTCCAGTCATAGTTTCTGAAATTTCAAAAGCTTTCACTAAAGGAAGACCTAAAAAATCTTCATAAAATTTTCTAGTCTCCTCAGAGTCAATACATCTATATGCATTATGATGCATTTTTTTTAAATTTATCATTAAAAAATATTCCTTCATATTAGATAATAAATAATTAAAGAAATTATAATTAATATATAATTTAAACATTTCAATAAACAATAAAAATGTTATCCACAAAATACTAGGGAGTGTGTTAGCAGTAAATAAAATTACTATATATTGACATTTACTAAAAAATATTTCACAGTGATTCGACTTAATAAACAAGGGGAGTTTTATATGTCACTAATAAATAGCATAAAAGGTACAATCGGTGCCTTAACTGAACTAGCTATTATGCTACTAGCTCTTGCTATAGCAGCACAACTTCTAGTTGGTTCAGGCAATATGTCGTTTTTCGGTAGTGTAGTAACAAATGTTATTTCACTTGTAAATCAGCTCGGTAATGCTGGACTAGCCGGTTTAATCTCGGTTGGCATTATAATGTGGCTGTTCGGAAAAAAATAAAACTAGTATGAAGTTATAAAAATTCTTTTTTTATGACTTTTTCAGTTTATATGCGCTCTGTTTTTTAGTGATGCAATATTAAAAAATAGAGCGTATTATAAAAAGGTTTCAATATGGAAAACATTCTTAAAAAATACTCTACTCAAATTAGTACACTTAGTAAATTTATATGGAAGTTATCCGAATTAGGTTTAGCAATAGCAATAGCTGGTCTAGTATTATTTTTGCTTTTAGGAGAAAGTTCTGGGGTATTTCCAGTAAGTGTGGCAGAAAACTTTACTCAAATTGCAAATTCCTTAGGCCCAAAAGGAATATCTGCAATCTTAGCAGCAGCAGTATTTCTTCTAATTTCTAAACGGTTAATAGATAAAAAATAATAGATATTATTGACATCATAGATAAGTAAGTTTAAATATTCATCTAATTTAATAATTGGATAGTATTATGAAAGTTTTAAAATCTCTTAAAAGTGCAAAGCTTCGCGATAAAGACTGTAAAGTTATAAAGCGCTTTGGTAAAACTTTTGTAATTAATAAAAAAAACCCACGGCTTAAAGCAAGACAAGGTTAATTTTTTATTTCGTAATTAATATTGCTCTAAAATCATTTACATTTGTATGTGTAGGACCTGTCTCTACTGTATCTCCTAATTTATAAAAAAAAGTATATGCGTCATTATTTTCTAAATATTCTTTAGGATTCATACCTTTACTATAAGCACGCTCTAAAGTATCAGGATACATTATTGCACCAGCGTTAGTCTCACTCCCATCAATTCCATCTGTGTCACATGCTATAGCATATACATTTTTAACTGAACCCAAAGCAATCGCTAATGAAAGTAAAAATTGCGTATTTCTTCCTCCTTTGCCGTTATTATTTTTTATGGTAACAGTCGTTTCTCCTCCAGATAAAATACATAACGGAGCTTCAGCAGGCTGCCCGAACTTTATGACTTGTTTCACAATAGCTGCATGTACTAACCCAGTATCATTTGATTCTCCTTCGATTGAATCACTTAAAATAAGAGGATTAAAATTTTTATTTTTTGCAATTTTTGCAGCTTCTAAAAGCGCATTCTGTGGTCTAGCAATTAAATTAAATATAGAATTATTAAATATTTTATCATTACTTTTTGGCGTTTCGTTATTATCAGACTTTAATATTTGATAAATATTATCAGAACAACTAATATTATATTTATATAAAACATCTAGTGCGTCTTTATTACTTGTACTATCCGGATAAGTTGGGCCTGATGCTATAACTCCAAAATCATCTCCAGGAACATCACTTATAGCTAAAGTAATAATTTTTGCAGGATATGCAAAACTAGTCAATTGTCCTCCTTTAACATTAGACAGGTGTTTTCTAACAGAATTAATTTCAGATATTGTTGCTCCACACCTTAATAAGTCATTCGTTAAATCTTGCTTCTCATCTAAACTTATATTTTTTAGAGGTGAGACTAATAATGATGAACCCCCACCTGAAATCAAAACTACTAGTAAGTCTTCTTTTTTAAGAGGTTTTATTAAATTAATTATATCACTTGTTGCATCTAAACCAGCCATATCTGGAGTAGGATGTGAAGCTTCTATAATTTTAATATTCTGACATTTTCTTTTATGACCATATCTTGTAATAACTATTCCACTAAGATCATTATATCCTTTTTTTTTCCAAGCTATTTCAAAAGCCCTAGCCATTTCAGCAGAGGCTTTTCCAGCACCAATGACAACTGTTTTTCCAGATGGCTGATTATTGGGTATATATTTAGACATTAAATTTTCAGGATGAGAAATTGATATTGCTGCATCAAACATTTTTGTAAGAATTTTTTTTAAATGATTATTTTTCATTAGACTAATACTCTTATCTAATTATATCTTTATAAAGAAATAATTTATTTTAATATTTTTTTTTGGTTACTAATGATCATTAATAATTTCGTAAAAATTAAAAAAAAACACCCTAAGCTTCCATTGCTATTTTGCTGTGATCATGCTTCAAATTTAATACCGAATCAATATAAAAAACTTGGATTAAAAGAAAAAATTCTTAAAAGTCATATAGCATATGACATAGGAGCGCAAACATTAACAAAAAAACTATCAAGCATATTTAAAACTAATGCATTGCTAGCAAAATATTCTAGGCTTTTTATAGACTTGAATAGAGATATGAATCATATAAATTTAATTACTGAGAAAAGTGATGGCACAGAAATCCCTGGAAATAAAAACCTGCCTAAATCAGAAAAAATTCATAGAATAAATAATTTTCATCAAACTTATCATAACGAATTAAAATTAACTTTAAAAAATATGGATGAATTATTTTGCTGTAAAACTGCATTAATATGTATCCATTCATTTACATCATCATTACAGAATAAAAAAAAGCGTCCTTGGGAAATTGGATTACTATATAGGGATGACAAAAGTTTGTATAAACCAATAAATCAATATCTGAATAGTAATTCAAATTATAAAATTGGAAAAAATAAACCATACAGTGGTTACGAAGACGTTAATTATACAATGACCTATCATGGAGAACTAGATAAGAGACCTTTTATATCAATCGAAATTAGAAATGATATCTTTTTAAGAAATAATTACTCTAAAATAGAGGAACTATCTAGTAAAATTAGTCAGGCCATTTATTGTTCGCAAATTAAACTTGGTTCGCCATATAATAATTTTGCAAAAAATCTTAACTTATCTTAAAATAATTATAATTGGAGATTAAATTATGGATGAGAATATAAAAGAAAAAATTGAAGCTGCAACTTTTAGGAGACTATTGAAACATTTTCAAGAAAATCCTGATATTCAAAATATAGATTTAATGGAATTAGCAGATTTTTGTAGAAATTGTATATCAAAATGGTACTCCGAAGAGTCTTCTAAAAATGGAATTAGTGTGGACTATGATAGTGCGAGAGAGTTAGTTTACGGAATGTCATATAAAGATTGGAAAGAAAAATATCAAGCAGAACAATCTAGTGAAAGAATAGAAAAACTAAACAGTAAATTTCATAAACATTAATTAATTTAAATTATGATAACTCCTAAACCATTCAATAAACCTAGGGATACCTTCAGCTAATTTAGTTTTAGGTGTAAAATTATAATCGGCTTGTATATCTTTAATATCTGCATAAGTATTTGGGACATCACCTTTCTGAAGAGGTTTCATTATTTTAATTGCTTTTTTACCTAAATTTTCTTCTATTAATGAAATAAAATTTAATAATTTTTCTGGTTTATTATTTCCAATATTATAAACCTTGGAAAACCTCTCATTACTATCTTCTTTGCAAGAATCTAATATAGATATTGTTCCATTTATTATATCATCAATATAAGTAAAATCCCTTTCCATATTTCCATTATTAAAGACCTCTATGGGTTCGTCATTTATTATTTTTTTAGTAAAAATCCAAGTTGCCATATCTGGCCTTCCCCATGGGCCATAAACAGTAAAAAATCTTAGCCCTATGGTATTAATTCCATACAGATGATTATAAGTATATGACATTAATTCATCTGACCTTTTAGTGGCAGCATAAAGAGAAACCGGGGTATCAACTCTGTCATTAATAGAAAAAGGAACTTTAGTATTTCCTCCATAAACAGAAGAGGAAGAAGCATAAACTATATTTTTGATCTCATAATTCCTACATATTTCTAACATATTTAGATGACCAACAATATTACTTTTAATATACTCCATAGGAGCTTCTAAAGAATATCGAACTCCAGCTTGTGCCGCTAAATGACAAATTTTTGACACTTTATGTTTTTTAATTATTTTTTCTAAATCTAAATAATTAGAAATATCAATCTTTTCAAAAATAAAGTTTTTATATTTTTTTAAATTGTTTAACCTGTCATATTTTAAATTAACATCATAATAATCAGATATATTATCAATTCCTAATATTTTATCTCCTCTAGTGAGAAGATTTCTAGCCAAATGTGAGCCTATAAACCCAGCTATTCCAGTTATTAGTATTGTCATATCTTAATAATATTTCCTAATTATTACTTACTCTATATCTAATATAAATACTTTTAAACTCTTATGATAATTTTGTTTTTAAAATATTTAAAAATAGTATATAATACAATAGCTTTTTAGTTTAACATAAATTGCATGACTGAGATGCAATATAAACAGTTTTATTAACTTAATAAATAAGATTATATAATATGGGGTTATATAATATGGAATTAAAATCTAAAAAAATTACTTTAGACGATAAATACACCTTGGAAGAGGGTAGAGTTTATATTACTGGCACTCAAGCACTAGTTAGACTTCCTATTATTCAAAGACAAAAGGATAAAAGTCAAAATTTAAATACTGCTGCTTTCATATCAGGTTATAGAGGTTCACCTCTTGGTATGTATGATAAATCTCTATGGACAGCTAAAAAGTTTTTAAAGAATAATGACATAAATTTTGAATCTGGTCTTAATGAAGATTTAGCTGCTACAGCAGTTTGGGGTTCTCAACAATCAGGACTTATATCTAAAAGTAAAAAGGATGGAGTATTTGGAATTTGGTATGGAAAAGGACCAGGAGTAGATAGATCTGGAGATGCATTCAAACATGCAAATTCAGCAGGAACAAGCCCTCACGGAGGAGTATTAGCTCTTCTTGGAGATGATCACACTGCAAAATCCTCAACTTTAGCGCATCAGAGTGAATATGCAATGGTTGATGCCCAAATACCAATTCTTAACCCATCAAATGTTCAAGAACTTCTAGATTATGGTTTAATTGGAATAGCCTTATCAAGGTACGCTGGCGTATGGGTTTCAATGAAATGCGTAACTGCAACAATGGATAGCTCTGCTTCAGTAAATATAGATTTAGATAGAATAAATATTAATACTCCAGAATATGCTATAAATGTAACAACAAAAGCATTGGCTGCTAATCTTAGTAATGCAGAACAAACATCTAATAGAAACCAAGAAGAAAATGTTCATATTAGGTGGCCAGATGATGTTCTTGCACAAGAGACTCGTTTAAATAAAATTAAAATACCTGCAGTTAAAGCTTTTGTAAAATCTAATAAAATTAATCAGAGTATTTGGGCAAAAGGCAAAAAAAATATTGGAATTGTTGCTACTGGAAAAGGGTATTCGGAAGTTAGACAAGCTTTATCAGATCTTGGAATTGATGAAGAATACGCTAGTCAGATTGGATTGCATTTATTTAAAGTAGGTATGCCTTGGCCATTGGAAGAAACATCTATTATTGAATTTTGTGAAAATATGAATGAAGTACTTGTATTTGAAGAAAAAAGACCTTTAGTTGAAGACCAAATTAAAGAAATCTTATTTAATAAAACTAACAGACCAAAAAAAATTATAGGTAAAAGGGATGAAGATGGTAAAGAACTCATTTCTTCTATTGGTGAACTTACACCAGATTTTGTTTCAGAAATAATAGCTGAAAGAATAACTCTCAATTATAAAGATGAAAAACTATTAAAAAAATTAAGAATTATTAAGCAAAATGAGCCAGATACTGCTGCTGTTCAAGGTATTGCAAATAGAACTCCTTATTTTTGCTCAGGTTGTCCGCATAATAGTTCTACTAAAGTACCTGAAGGCAGTAAGGCAATGGCAGGCATAGGATGCCATTTTATGGCTGCTTGGATGGATAGAGACACTGATCTTTTTACTCATATGGGTGGAGAAGGAGCTAATTGGATAGGAATGTCTGCTTTCGTTGAAGATAGCCATATATTCCAAAATATTGGTGATGGAACTTACACACATTCAGGAATACTTGCTATACGAGCTTCGGTAGCTGCTAAAGTAAATATTACATATAAAATATTATTTAATGATGCGACTGCTATGACCGGGGGACAGCCAGCTGAGGGGGTTCCTACACCATCAAGAATTTCTCATCAGTTATATGGAGAAGGTGTCAAAAGAATTGCAGTTGTTTCGGATGAGCCTGAAAAATATGGGATCAATGCAAACTTTGCAGAAGGTACTACAATAAATCATAGAAGTGAGATAGATCAAGTTCAAAAAGAACTAAGAGCATGGCCAGGAGTTACAGTTATGATTTATGATCAGACTTGTGCTACTGAAAAAAGAAGACGACGTAAAAGAGGATTGATGGAAGATCCAGATAAAAGAAGTTTTATAAATGATGCAGTTTGTGAAGGTTGCGGAGATTGTTCTAAAACATCTAATTGCATTTCTATTGAACCTCTGGAAACTAAATTCGGAAGAAAACGTAAGGTAAACCAGTCCTCATGTAATAAAGACTTTAGCTGTGTAGACGGTTTCTGCCCTTCTTTTGTAACGGTTCAAGGTGCTACTCCTAGAAAAAGAAAAATAACAGCTGCATCAGATCTTCCCATGGATATATTTAATAAATTACCTAAACCAAAAGAAATAAACTTAGATAAACCTTTTGATATAGTAGTCACTGGAATAGGTGGTACAGGTGTTGTAACTATAGGAGCACTTATTGGTATGGCATCTCATATGGAGAATAAAGGGGTAAGTGTTTTAGACCAAGTAGGAGTAGCTCAAAAAGGTGGAGCAGTTCTAAGCCATATTAGAGTTGCATCAACACCTGAAAATATTCACTCCGTAAAAGTAGGAAAAACTAGCGCTGATTTAATATTAGGCTGCGATATGGTAGTAGTAACGACTTCTCCCGTAAGAGAATTAATGAATATCAATAGTACTCATTCTATCATAAATGATCATGAAACACCTGTTGCAGGTTTTGTTCTAGACCCAGACCATTCATTTGGGGGAAAAAGAATACGTCAAATTATTGAAAAATCATCTAAAGAAACTAACTTTATAAACGCAATTAAAATTGCTACTGCAATGTTTGGTGATTCTATAGCTTCAAATATGTTTATAACAGGTTATGCTCTTCAAAAAGGTTTTATACCAGTTCTTCCTGAAAGTATGGAAGATGCTATTAAACTAAATAATATTGCTGTAAATATGAATTTATCTGCCTTTAGGTGGGGAAGAATGGCTGCTTATGATTATAACTATGTTGAGAAAGAAGCAGCCCCATTTATGAATAATGTTGAAATAGATAAAGATGAATATGGTCTTAAAGAAATAATTAAAGATAGAAAAGATTTTCTTATAAAGTATCAAAACAAACAATATTCAGATTCATATTTAGATTTTGTAAATAAAACCATTAAACAAGAAAATAAAATAGAAAAAGGTAAAGAAGATTTATCGATAGCAGTTGCAAAATATTTATATAAACTTATGGCATATAAAGATGAATATGAAGTAGCAAGACTATATACAAATGGCGAATTTAAAGAAAAACTTTATAAAGCCTTTGAGGGTGACCTTAAATTAAAATTTCATGTTGCTCCTCCTTTATTTTCACCAAAGGACCCTAATACAGGCAAACTAAAAAAAATTACTTTAGGCTCTTGGATATTGCCAGTATTTAAAACTTTATCAAAATTTAAATTTTTAAGAGGTACTTTATTAGATCCTTTTGGAAAAACAAAAGAACGTAAAATGGAAAGATTTTTAATTAATCAATATATAAATGATATAAACAAAATTCTAAATGAATTAGACACAAAAAATATATCTTTAGCGGTACAAATAGCTTCTATTCCAGAAATGATCAGAGGTTATGGACATGTTAAGGAAGAAAATATGATAAAAGCTGAAATAAAAAGAAAAGAATTATTAGAGATATGGAACTCTAAAGAAGATGGTCCAGTTTCAGCCATTGCTGCAGAATAATTTTACAAATCTATCAGTAAGATATATTCGTAGATAAATATAATAATGAAATTTATTCTATATGGACAAAAATAAACCTACGTTATCTGGAAAAGTAAAAAGATATGCTAATGTCAGTAGCAAAATTACAAGTGCTACTGCACGTATGGCAAGTAATAAGATAATTGGTAATAATGATATAAATAAAAATGCTGATATTATTTTAAATGCTTTAGGCGGGCTCAAAGGGCCCTTAATGAAGGTGGCTCAATTATTATCTACTATACCAGATGCTCTTCCAAAAGAATATGCAGAAAAACTTCAAACACTTCAAGCTGAAGCCCCTTCCATGGGATGGTTTTTTGTTAAAAGAAGAATGGCTAATGAATTAGGAAAAGACTGGTTAAACAAATTTGATACTTTTGAAAATGAAGCAAAAAATGCAGCATCACTAGGCCAAGTTCATAAAGCAACCATTAATGGCAAAGAGTTAGCGTGTAAGTTACAATATCCTGATATGATATCTACAGTTGATGCAGACCTTAAACAACTAAAACTCATATTTTCTCTCTATGGTACTTGGGATAAAACTATTAAAACTAAGGATATTTATAATGAACTGTCAGAAAGACTAAAGGAAGAGTTAGACTATAAAAGAGAATTTAAAAATATGCTTTTGTTTAATGAAATGCTTAATGACCAGGAGTATATAAATATTCCAAAACCTATTAATAAATTGTCTACAGACAGACTTCTTACTATGAGTTGGCTTAATGGAGATTCATTCATGAAATGGAAAAACTCAAGTTCAGAGGTTAAAAATCATCTAGCACTTACATTATTTTATGCTTGGTACATTCCTTTTTATAAGTATGGAATTATTCATGGAGATCCTCACCCTGGAAATTACCAAGTTGATAATTCAAATAAAAATAAACCTTCAATAAATTTACTAGACTTTGGATGCATTAGGGTTTTTCCAGCTAATTTTGTTAAGGGTGTTATTAATTTATATATTGCTATGAGAGACGATAACCATGATCTTGCTATTAAAGCATATAAGTCATGGGGATTTAATGACTTATCAAAAGATTTAATAAAAGTTTTAAATGTTTGGGCATTATATATATACGGACCTCTTTTAGAAAACAAAAAAAGACAAATTCAAGATCCAAATGCAAAACAAAATGGAAAAGAAGTTGCATCAAATGTCTATAAAGAATTAAAAAAATTAGGAGGTGTTGCTCCACCAAAAGAATTTGTACTTATAGATAGAGCTGCTGTAGGTCTTGGTTCAGTCTTTATGCATTTAAACGCTGAATTGAATTGGCATAAGATTATTGAAGAGTTGATTAAAAATTTTGATGAGACAGAATTAGATAATAGACAAAAAAATATTATTAAAAAATTTAAGATATAATAAACTCAGTTTTATTATTTTTTATAAATAATGAAGCTTGATTATAAGCTTTAGCTAAAGATTCTTCACTGCTGAATTTAGATTTCTTTAAAGTTTTATATGAATGATCACCATCTTCAATCCAAAATACAGTATTATTTTTATGTATTTTATATTGTTTAACTTCATAAATACTTCCAAATTTATCTCTTGTACCTTGTATTATCAAAATAGGAGGACCACTTAATTGTAAACTTTCTAATCTTAGTTTGTCTATTTTATTAATAGGATGAAATGGATAACCAAATGCTATTACACCATTCACATCAATTGTTCTACTTACTATAGTTGAGACTCTTCCACCCATTGATTTACCACCTAACCATATATTTTTATTAGGGTATTTCTTTTTTACTTGAAAGTATAAATTTTTATAAAAAACACAAAGGTCTATAATCTTATCTGGAAATGTATTCTTACCTATTCTTCTTTTTGCCATATAAGGAAATTCAAACCTAATAGTAATTATACCATTTTTATTTAAACCTTTAACGATAGAATTCATAAATACAGAATCCATAAAGGCACCTGCTCCATGAGCAAATAATAATATATTTTTTGCTTCTTTTGGACCATTTATAAGTATATTATCTAATTTCATAGATATTAAATATATTATTAATTATTAGGTTTTTCAATTTTTATCATGGAAGAGTTATTTAATTGGGTTTTTATTTTAGCTACAGGAATTATAGCATGGCATGGAATTACCTATAAAGATAAAGAAGGTGAAAAAGATTTTGTTCGTCTTCTCTTTGGGTGCATTGCATTAATATTTTTTATTAGAGTATTTTTAGTGGATATATTAAAAGTAATTTAGTTATTTTTCATAATTAATTTGTTCTTCATTAATATAATCAATTGATAGCATTCTCTTATTTTCAGGTAAAAGCATCTGATCGTTCAAATATTTTAATCTGTCCATAATTGTCGGTGGTTTTTCTCTTACATCATATAAAAGTCTATCAATCCAATGCATTCCTTCTGATAATTCTTTATCAAGTCTTAAAGCGGTATCATAATATTTAATAGCATTTATATAATCTTTCTTTCTATCATAAAGAACTCCTAAGTTTGCATATGCTGGAGCAAATTCTTCATCAGTTTTTATTGCTAAATCAAAGTACTTCAAGGAATTTTCATAATCATTTAATTCCATGTAAGATCTTGCTATACCCTCTATTATGTAAACATCACTCTGATCGTAACTAAAGGCCTTAAAATAATTTTCAAGAGAAGTATCATATCTTTTATCTTTGAAGGCAGTATTTCCACTAAGATAATATCTCATTTCTGGAGGCCTATTAATGAAATGGTCATATAAAAGCCAACCCGTAAACAATATAAATAATATAATACTAATTCTTACTAATATACTATAAATTGGATCTGAATGTTTTACTTTCGATAACACCAAAATATACCTATTTCATATCTAAAATATTAATATTAAATAAACATGAAAATAGTAAAATTAAAATGATAGATATAAATCTTGATCTTTTTAACTGATCTGACTTTTCCATATTACTTAAATTTTTCCCTGTTTTTTTTTCTAATCTCCTAACACTTAGAACAAATATTAATTTGTTAACAGGGTAATATAAAAGCAATGTTAAGATAATAACACTCAATAAATAATAATTAAGCATTTAAAATTTAATACATACAGACTATTAAAAATTAGTCTGAATGTATTCCTCGTTATAATTAATTATCACCGATATCATCCGTTAAAGCATCAAAATCTTTAGGAGGAGTAGACATTTCCATCTTATAAGCAAGCATCCACATCATATAAACTCCTAATATCCAGAATAATATTTGCCAAGCCCAAATAGATGGGATACCAAATACCCAAGTATTTGGGTCTAGAGGACTTCCAAATATCCAATTTCCAATAACTGCTCCTGGGCCAATTCCGAAGAAAAACCAAAGTAATGTTATAATTACAGCTGTTGGAATTAATCTCCTTTTTTCTTCAGATAATGAAGAATGTTCCTGAAGAAATGAATGAAATTTCATTTTATGCTCAGTATCGGATGCATTTTGAGTAAAATAGGATATTATTATTGCAAAGCCTAAATTAAATATTATACCCCAACCAGCTGAATGGATTGTTAACGGCCATCTTCCCCAAGCTGTAATTCCAAAAACATCTCTTCCCATACTTTCTGTTAATGTAACAGCAATTAATCCAGCAATTAATCCCACTGTTATTCCTGCTCTAGTAAGAAAAGGCCACCAACATATAGCAATAAGTGAAGGCCACATTTGAAAACCATACGCAACTGCTAATCCTCCTAGAAGAACTAATGCATCTTTGGAGACTGTTGCTACTAATAATGCTGCTAAAACAATAAGCCCTACTCCGGTCCTACCTAAAATTTTCTGTAAATTGTGGGAGGCGTTAGGCAATAAAAATCTTTTGACTAAATCTCTTGTAAGCATACCACCAGCAGTTGACATATAAGCTGCACCTGTCGATTGCATAGCTGCTAGTGCACAAACTGATAGAAGACCTACTAACCAGGGAGCACTATCAGACATTAAATAAATTAACTGAGGTACCAACATTCCCTGTTTTCCTGCTGTATCCATAATATCTTGGCCTTGTAAACCTGCACCCATAACATTATTGACTAATTCCGGGTGCGCAGCTAACATGGTTGCGTCTGCTCCTAAAAAGTGAGCCCCTATTCCTTGGATAGCAGTAAAACTCATTAAAATAAAACCAATACCAAATGCTGATGCCCATACTTGCTGTGGTGCAAATGGAACTGTACTTTTATTAGAAAAAGACCACATAGTAAATGCCGGAGCAGATTGAATTCCCATTAAAGCAAACATATAAGATAGTATCATTATACCTGTCCATGCCCCTCCTACAGCCTCTGCCCCACTTTTAACATATTGAATAACTCCAGGTATTGCAATATAATGGCTATAACCATCAGGAGTTAGTTTAGTATCGGTTTGAGATAATGCAGCTATTCCATCTAGTAACGTACCGAATCCACCAATATTTATAAGAGCTATAGCTCCTATCACCATTATACCTCCAGCTAGAAGTATACACTGCATAGTATCTACATAAGCGACAGCTCTTAAACCTCCAGTTGCTACATATAAGAAAACAACTGCCGATAGAGCCCACATACCAACATTTACACTAAACATTCCATCAGTTAATACATTAAATAAAAAACCCGAAGCTCTTAATTGTATACCTAAATAAGGAACTGAAAAAACTAGTGCCACTAATACAACTAAAATTCGTATAAAATCAGATCTAAAATAGTCCGACAACATTTCTCCAGGAGTGATAAAGCCAAACCTTTTTCCAAGCATCCATTGTCTCTTTAAAAACATTACTCCTGTAAAAGGAATTGTAATAGCGTAGAATGATGCATATGCATAAGGAAAACCATCTCTATAAATTAGACCTGGATGCCCCATAAATGTCCATCCGGAAAAAGAAGTAGCAGTAGCAGCTAAAATAAATACCCATATAGATATGCCTCTTCCTGCTAAAAAGTAATCACTGGCAGTTTTTGCCTGAAGATGTCCTTTTATGCCCCAATAAACACAATAAGCCCAATATAGACCTACAAAAATAAGTAACCAGATTACCTTAGCATCCATATGAATTCCTCCCATAAACATCATACTGATAAAAAAATTTACAAGTTAAATAAACCTTAATTAATGTAATAAAGCAAATTATCTGTAAAAAAAATTTGGTGGGCCCGGTAGGACTCGAACCTACGGCCAAACCGTTATGAGCGGTTTGCTCTAACCAACTGAGCTACGGGCCCCAAAGTTAACTATTTTTCATCTAAAAAACTTTTTAGTTTTCTTGATCTAGATGGATGTTTTAATTTACGTAAAGCTTTTGCTTCTATTTGTCTAATTCTTTCTCTAGTAACTGAAAATTGCTGACCAACTTCCTCTAGCGTGTGATCAGTATTCATTCCAATGCCGAACCGCATTCTTAATACTCTCTCTTCACGAGGAGTTAATGAAGCTAATATTTGAGTAGTTTGCTCTTTTAAATTTTCGTGAATAGCAGCATCTAAAGGAATAATTGCATTTGTATCATGAATAAAGTCACCTAAATGGCTATCTTCCTCATCACCTACTGGTGTTTCTAAACTTATAGGCTCCTTTGCTATTTTCATAACCTTTCTTACTTTATCTAGTGGCATTGCTAATTTTTCAGCTAACTCTTCTGGTGTAGCCTCCCTGCCAATCTCATGAAGGATTTGACGTGATGTTCTAACTAATTTATTTATTGTTTCTATCATATGAACCGGTATACGAATTGTTCTGGCTTGGTCAGCTATAGATCTTGTTATAGCTTGTCTAATCCACCAAGTAGCATAAGTTGAAAATTTATAGCCTCTCCTATATTCAAATTTATCTACAGCTTTCATTAACCCTATATTGCCTTCTTGAATTAAATCTAAAAACTGAAGACCTCTATTAGTATATTTTTTTGCAATTGATATTACTAGTCTTAAATTTGCCTCTATCATTTCTTTTTTTGCTTGGCCTGATTCTCTTTCCCCTCGCTCAATTGCTTTAACAAGAACTTTAAATTCAGAAACTCCTAAACTACAATATTCAACAATAGTTTTAATTTCTGACAATATTTCTTTAATTTGGGGTCTTTCATTCTTAACAAATTCCTTTATTACTATATCTTTATTCAAAGATAATCTTCTCAGAAAATCCTTATGAATTTCATTACCAGTATATAATTCTAAAAACTTATCTCTTTTTATTTTATTTTTAGTAGCCAATCTTATAAGACTTCCTTCCAGAAAAGATAGCCTTTTATTTTTTCCATAAAGTTCATCAATTAATTCTTCAACTCTATTAGTATCTAGTCGCAACCCTCTCATAATATTAGAAATTTCTTGCTGAACTTTATTAAATTTATTTTTATCAGAAATTTTAATCTCTTTACCCAATATTCTATTATTTATAGACTGCTCATAATACTTGTCCATTGACTTCGAATATCTAGATAACTGTTTGAAAGCCACAGAAATTTGAGGCTCAAGTATTTCTTCTAGAGCAGAAATTGAAGGCATTCCATCATGATTTTCATTCTCCGAGTCAAAAGACTCTTCAGAATCATCTTGACCAGATTCACTTTTTAAATTGCTTTCTTCTTGGTTAGCTTGCAATGTTGATGCAACTTTTGCATTAGCTAACGGGTTATTAACAGTAGCTCCATCAGGTCCAGACCCATAAGTAGCCTCTAAATCAATAACATCTCTAAGTATAATATTTTCTTTCTTTAGATCAGCATTCCATTTAACTATATTTCTTAATGTTAATGGGTTTCTACTAATTCCTCTAAACATAAGGTCACGTCCAGCTTCTATTCTTTTTGCAATAGCTATTTCTCCGTCCCTAGATAGTAGCTCAACATTTCCCATTTCTCTTAAATACATTCTTACTGGATCATCTGTTCTTCCTAACTCATTTTCTTTAGGGCTTTCTTCTTTCACTAATTGATTTTTATTTTCTGAATCTGCTTCACTTACATCTTCATCAGAATCAACTAAACTTATTCCTAAATCAGAAATAATAGCTTGGATATCTTCTATTTTTTCTATAGAAAGTTTTTGAGGATTAAGCACTTTTTCTAATTCAGTATATGTCAAATATCCTTTTTCTTTTCCTTTAGAAATTAATTTTTTGACTTCAACCTCAACAATATCTGAACTCTGTTCTTCTGAGTTATTATCTGAATTTTTATTAGCAGTTTTACTTTTCTTAGCCATTTTTCATTTTTCTATTTATTACAATTTAATCATGAGGTAATGTTATATATATGTAATTATATTTTGTTTAACTATATATCAAGTAATTACAATACAATACTATATTTATTTTTCTCTTTTTTTCCATACTTTTTGTATATTTGCAGCCTCTAACCAAAACTTTGCCACAAAATTTAAATCTTCATTTTTTTTAACATAATCTGAAGTAAATTTGGATATATTCCAATCACTTAATTTAAAAATATTACTAATTAACGAACTATATCTTATATCTTCTTTTAACTCAATAATATTTAAATCTGTTAAATCACCATTTTTTTTATATAAATCAAATAATGCTAATCTTATTATCTCTAAATCATGATTTGATAAAGTAAGTAATGCAAATTCTTCTTCTACTAATTTTAATAAACTTGGATTATTAAAAATAGACTCAATAAGGTTTTTTTCTCTAAGAGATGCATAAGATTTTTTATTTACCCTATCAGCATTCAATTTATCTAATTTACTATGGTTACTATTAATTTGATACTTCTGATTATTAGAATATTTATTTGAAAAAAAGTTATTGTAATAAATATAGAATGATTTT
>JAQWLZ010000061.1 GCA_029247025.1 Alphaproteobacteria bacterium
AGGTTTAATAGTTTTTATTTTACTTCAAAGAAGTGATGGCGGAGCTTTAGGAGGACTAGGAGGAGGAATGTCTCTAAGTGGAATTATGGGTAGTCAAGGCTCTGCAAATTTCTTAACCAGAATAACAGCTATTTTTGCAGCACTTTTTATGGTTACTAGTTTAATTCTTGCTGTTATGGAAAGTAGATCTAAAGAGAATAATTCAATAATTTTAGACAGCTCTGTGGATAATGAGATTAACAGTCCATTAATAAAGATTGATGAAGATTTAGAAAACCCTATACCACCTAAAGCTGAATAATATATGAAGCAATATTTATCAAAAACATTGTTAAAGGTGTTTTATGGCAAAGCCTAGATATATATTTATAACAGGAGGAGTTGTTTCTTCTTTAGGGAAGGGTATATCAGCTTCAGCAATAGGTGCCTTACTTCAAGCTAGAGGATACTCAGTAAGAATTAGAAAATTAGATCCATACATAAATATAGATCCTGGAACTATGAGTCCATATCAACATGGAGAAGTTTTTGTAACTGATGATGGAGCAGAAACTGATTTGGATTTAGGTCATTATGAAAGATTTACTGGTGTTCCAGCCAAGCAAAGTGATAATATAACCACAGGTAGAATTTATCAAAATGTAATTAATAAAGAAAGAGAAGGGGATTATTTAGGAAGTACGGTCCAAGTTATTCCTCATGTTACAGATGAAATTAAGTCTTTTATTACAAGAGATATTGTTGATTGTGATTTTGTACTAGTAGAAATAGGTGGAACGGTTGGTGATATAGAAAGTCTTCCTTTTTTAGAAGCGATAAGACAGTTTGGTAATGAAATAGGAAAAAATAGAGCTATATATATTCACTTAACTTTAGTTCCATATATATCTACGTCTAATGAGCAAAAAACAAAACCTACACAACATTCGGTTAAAGAGTTGAGAGAAATTGGTATACAGCCAAATATTCTTCTATGTAGGTGTGATAGATCAATAGAAGCTAATGAAGTAGATAAAATTGCCTTATTTTGCAACGTAAAGTCCGAAGATGTCATTCAAGCATTAGATGTTAAAAATATATATAATGTTCCATTAGTTTACCATAAAGAGAAATTAGATATTCAAGTTTTAAAACATTTTAGTATAAAACCTAATAAAATAAATTTATTAAAATGGAAACAAATTGTCCAAACTGCAAATAATGTAAAAGGAAATATTAATATTGGCATAGTAGGTAAATATACTGATCTACCTGATGCATATAAATCATTAAATGAAGCTCTCATTCACGGTGGATTGGGAAATAAGATAGGAATTAATATTGAATGGATAAATTCTGAAGACCTAAATAGTAAATCTCTCAACTCTAAACTACAGAATATTAATGGAATTATTGTTCCTGGTGGTTTTGGAGAGAGAGGCATAACTGGAAAACTAAACGCAATAAAATATGCCCGTTTAAATAAAGTTCCTTTTTTAGGGATTTGTCTTGGATTACAACTGGCTGTTATAGAGTTTTCTCTAAATGTATTAAAAATTAAGAATGCAAACTCATCAGAATTTATAGATACTGAAAATAATGTTATTGGATTATTAACTGAATGGTATAAAGATGGAAAGAAAGAGATAAGGTCAAAAGCCTCAGATGTAGGTGGAACAATGAGACTAGGTTCTTATCCATGTAAATTAGCAAAGAGTTCACTAGCCTATAAAATTTATAAAAAGACTATTATTAATGAAAGGCATAGACATCGATATGAAGTAAATAATAGTTTTGAAAGTAAATTAAAGGCAAAAGGTATGATATTTTCAGGAAAATCACCTGATTTAAAGTTACCTGAAATTATAGAAATACTAGATCATCCATGGTTCATAGGTGTTCAATTTCACCCAGAATTGAAATCTAGACCATTTATGCCGCATCCCATATTTAAATCATTTGTATCAGCAATAAAAAAAAGTAAGTAATAACAATGAGTAACAAAGATAAAGATGTCAAAGTTAAAGATTTTATTATAAATAATAGTAAACCTTTTACTTTAATTGCAGGTCCTTGCGTTATAGAAAATTTAGATCATGCCTTAAAAACAGCTAATAAAATTAGTCAAATATGTAATTCTTTAGGCTTAAATTTTATTTATAAATCTTCATTTGATAAGGCTAATAGAACTTCTGTGAATTCTTTAAGGGGGCCAGGTATTCATGAATCATTAGAAATTTTTAATCAAATAAAAGATAAGATTGGATGCCCAATTATAACCGATGTTCATGAAAAAGAACAAATTGATATTATTACTAAGGTTGTAGATGTAATACAAATTCCTGCTTTTTTATGTAGGCAAACAGATTTATTAGTAGAAGCAGCTAAATCAAATCTTCCTGTTATGGTTAAAAAAGGACAGTTTTTAGCTCCTTGGGATATGAAGAATGTTGTAGATAAATTAAGCCAAAATGGAGATGGTGGGGTGTTGATATGTGAAAGAGGAGTTAGTTTTGGATATAATACTTTAGTATCAGATTTTAGGTCTATACCGATATTAAAAAATTTAGGTCACCCAGTAGTATTTGATGCAACTCATTCTGTTCAACAGCCAGGAGGCTTGGGAGACAAATCGAGTGGACAAAGAGAATTTGTTCCTACTTTGGCGAAAGCGGCATCTGCTATTGGAATTGCTGCTATATTTATGGAAACTCATGAAAATCCAGATGAAGCTCCCAGTGATGGTCCTAATATGTGGCCTATTAATGAACTTAAAAATCTATTAGAAGTCTTAGTTAGACATGATAAAATTGCTAAGAATCTGAATTAAGAAGGTTAATGTAATGACAATTATAAAAAAAGTTATAGGAAGAGAAATAATTGATAGTAGAGGAAATCCAACATTAGAAGTTGATGTAATTTTAGATAATAATGTTAGAGGAAGGGCTTCAGTTCCTTCTGGTGCTTCTACAGGTGCTTATGAGGTAATAGAAAAAAGAGATAATGATCACAGGTATTGCGGTAAAGGAGTAAAAAAAGCTGTAGAATTAATAAATAATAATATTTCTACTTCTTTACAAGGCCAGAGTTGCTTACAACAAGATATTATTGATAATATTTTAATTGAACTTGATGGTAGTAAAAATAAAAGTAATTTAGGTGGTAATAGTATTTTAGGTGCTTCTTTAGCATGTGCTAGAGCTGCTGCTAGTTCTAAAAATATTCCCTTATACTTAAGTATAGGTAATAAATCATCAGTTACCTTACCAATTCCTTTTATGAATATTATTAATGGTGGAGTTCATGCTAATAATAGTTTAGATTTTCAGGAACTTATGATTGTACCATTTGGTTTTAATAGTTTTAGTGAAGCTTTACGTTGTGGCTCAGAAGTTTTCCAATCTTTAAAAAATATTTTATTAAAAAATGAATTTTCAATTGCCGTTGGAGATGAAGGAGGGTTTGCTCCAGATTTTTCTAGTCACAAAGAAGCTTTAGATTATATAATTTTAGCTATTGAAAAAGCAGGATATTTACCAGGTAAAAATGTGTCCATAGCTTTGGACGTTGCTTCAACTGAGTTTTTTGATAATAATATTTATAATTTAAAGGGTGAAAATAAAAAATTAAATAGTCAGGGTTTAGTTGACTTTTTAATATCACTAGCAAACGAATATCCAATAATTTCCATAGAAGACGGTTTAGCAGAAGATGATTGGGACGGATGGAAAATAATGACTGAACAAATGGGCAATAATATACAATTAGTCGGAGATGATTTGTTTGTTACAAATACAGATAGGTTGAATAAAGGAATCAATGAAAAAATAGCAAACTCTATCTTAATTAAATATAACCAAATAGGAACTCTTACAGAGACTATAAATGCAATTAATATGGCTAAGAAAGCTTCTTATACCTCAATGATATCTCATAGATCAGGAGAAACAGAAGATCATTTTATAGCAGATTTAGCGGTAGCCACTAATGCTGGTCAAATTAAGACAGGATCTTTATCTAGATCAGATAGGTTAAGTAAGTATAATCAGTTATTAAGAATAGAAGAGAAATTAGGTGATAACGCTCTATTTAATAAAGATAAAATTTTTTATAGTTAACTTGACTTAAATTAACTTAAGTGATTCATTATAATTATGATAAATTTATTTCACTCCAACCATAATATAGCCTTAATAAGAAATATTTTTTTTAGGACATGTATATTTTTTATAGGAGCTTATTTTATATTTCATTTTATAAATGGAAATATCTCTTTAAATCCACTTCAAGATAAAAAAGATTTAACACAAAAAAATTTAATTATTCTAGCAAGTAAAGAAAAAGAACTGGAATACAAAGAATTATTAATTAATAAAATAAATAATGTTCATGATAATCTAGAGTTATTAGATGAATTAACACGTTTGAAGTTAGGTTATTCTTCTCAAGATGAAGTAGTGTTTTCTATTAAATAAATTTATTTGACTAATTCTATAAATTAACTAACTTATTCTTTATGAAACAGGATAATGATTTTTCATACCTTATTGATCTTCTTGGTGGAGGAAGACGTTTAGCAAAGAACTTATCTAGTTTTACTAATTTAACATTAAATGAAAAAACAGTTTATTCATGGAAGCAGCAAGGTATTCCTGATAAATGGAAGCCAGCTATAATTAAACTTTTGATTAAATCAGGTAATGATGTACCAGAACTTTTTTTTCCTCCTGGAATGAATATATATAATTTTAATAGCAGCCTTTCAGAAAGTAATGTTTTACTTAGCAAGTATAAAGATTTTAAAAGAGATAAGATAACGAATGAAAATATCAAAAGCTTTCATAAAAATATGCTTTTTTTGCGTAGATTTGAGGAAAAAGTTGGTCAATTATATGGTTTAGGCTTAATTGGAGGTTTTTGTCATTTATATATAGGTCAAGAGGCAGTTTCAGTAGGAATTGAAGCAGCTATTGAAAAAGATGATAATGTTATTACTGGATATAGGTGTCATGCCCATTTATTATCAAGAGGAGCCTCTCCTTATAAAATACTATGTGAGCTAATGGGAAAAGACGAAGGAATTTCTAAAGGTAAAGGTGGCTCTATGCATATGTTTGCCCCTGAAAACAATTTTTGGGGAGGACATGGGATTGTTGGTGCTCAAGTGCCTCTTGGCACTGGGTTAGCTTTTGCATCTAAGTATAAAAACAAATCTTCTTTGTCTGTAACATATTTTGGTGACGGTGCCGCTAATCAAGGACAGGTCTATGAGTCTTATAATATGGCATCTCTATGGAATCTTCCAGTAATTTTTTGTATTGAAAATAATCAATATGGTATGGGTACATCAATAAAGAGAGCTAGTGCTGGCACAGATTTAAGTAAACATGGGGAATCTTTTGGTATACCTGGCTATGCAATAAATGGAATGAATCCAATATCTGTATATCTTGGGGCGCTAAAAGCAGTTAAATGGGTAAGAGATGGAAATGGTCCTATCATACTTGAAATGAAAACATACAGATATAGGGGACACTCAATGTCAGATCCTGCTAAATATAGAACAAGGGAAGAAGTTCAAAAAATGAGAGAAGAGCAGGACCCTATAGAATTTATAAAAAAAGAGCTACTAGATAATAGTATTTACGATGATGAAAAAATTCAAAATATAGATAACAAAATAAGAGCTGAAATTAATGATTTAGCTGATAAGGCAAAAAATGCAGTACTTAGTAAAGAGGATAATCTTTATAAAGATGTTTTGTTTTATGGAGAAGATAATTGAGTAAAGAACCAGTAAGAAATGCTATAAGAGATGCTATGGCTGAAGAAATGAGAAATGATCCTGATGTGTTTTTAATTGGAGAGGAAGTTGGAGAATATGAAGGGGCTTATAAAGTAAGCCAAGGATTGATAGCTGAATTTGGAGATAAGAGGATTATAGATACGCCTATTACTGAAGCAGGTTTTACTGGTTTAGCTGTAGGAGCATCAATTGCAGGCTTAAAGCCTATAGTAGAATTTATGACATGGAATTTTGCTTTTCAAGCGATTGACCAGATAATAAATTCTGCAGCTAAAACGCATTATATGTCTGGCGGTTTAGTAAATATACCTATCGTTTTTAGAGGTCCTAATGGTTCTGCTCTTCAAGTTGGTGCGCAACATAGTCATGACTTAAGTTCATTATTTATCAACATACCAGGACTTAAGGTAGTTTCTCCATATGATAGTACAGATGCAAAAGGTTTAATGAAGTCCTCAATAAGAGACCCTAATCCAGTAATATTTTTAGAAAATGAATTATTATATAACGAGGTCTTTGAGGTGCCAGATATTGATTATACAATTCCGCTAGGGACAGCTAGTATAAAGAGGTCTGGTACCGATATTACTATTACATCATTTTCTAGGGGAGTTAGAGCAGCTATGGAAGCAGCAGAATTATTATATAAAAAAAATATAAGTGCTGAAGTTATAGACTTAAGGACTTTAAGGCCTTTAGATACAGAGACAATAATTAATTCAGTTAAAAAAACGAATAGAATAGTGTCTGTAGAAGAAGGTTGGATGAGTTCAGGGGTAGGGGCTGAAATTATTTCTTCAATAACAAGTAGTGCATTTGATTATCTAGATGCGCCACCTGAGAGAATTGCAGCGTTAGATATTCCTCTGCCTTATGCAAGTAATTTAGAAAAATTATGTATTCCAGATAAGGAGAATATTTATAATTTATGTATGACATTATTTTAATAATAAATATAATTAGGCTATTTAATGCTAGTATTTTTAATAAAATTAATAATTTATTGTTAAATTATTAGAATTTTTATTATTTTTTGCAATTTATAAATTTTGAATATTTTGTATAATTATAACGAATTTAGGGTAGTATAAATTTACTTAAGGAGTAAATAAATGGCAGTAGCAATTTTGATGCCTTCTTTATCGCCAACTATGACGGAGGGAAACCTTGCAAAGTGGTGTAAAAATGTTGGTGATGAAATAAAGTCAGGTGATATCATTGCAGAAGTTGAAACGGATAAAGCTACTATGGAAATTGAGGCTATTGATGAAGGTGTATTAGAAAAAGTACTATTTGATGATGGAGCAGAGGGTATTAGTGTTAATTCATTAATAGCAGTACTAAGGAACAAAAATGATACGGATAAAGAAGTTAAAGAATTACTAGATGAACATAATATAGAGGAAAAAGATTTAAAAAAGACAAATGTAAATGAAGATATAAGTGAAGTAAATAATAATGAAAGTAAGCCTCAAGAAATTATTCCTGTCGAAAAGGAGAAAATAGAAGAAAAAAGCATTGAAATTAATGATAATGAAGTTAGTAATTCTTCTGAAAAAGTGTTACTAGAAAAAAACTTTGTTGATGATAGTAGAATTGCTATTAGTCCTTTAGCTAAAAGAATGGCCTTTCAAAATAACATAGACATAACTTTAATTAACGGTTCGGGGCCTAGAGGAAGAATAATTAAAGAAGATATCAGTAATTTTATAAATAGTAACAATGGTTTAAATGAATATTCTAATACTATAGTTAAGAAAAATATTAGAAAAAAAGCTTCTTCAATGAGAAAAGTTATAGCAGAAAGGCTTTCATACTCTAAAAAGGAAGTTCCTCATTTTTATTTATCTATAGACTGCAATGTTGACGACTTAGTAAAAGGTAGAGAATTAATAAATAAAGATTTAGATTCTGAAAGTAAAATTTCTATTAATGATATAATTATAAAAGCTTTAGGTATGTCACTTTCTAAAATTCCTGATGCAAATTGTTCTTGGGATAACGGTGAAATTAATTATTTTGGCTCTGTTGATATAAGTGTTGCTATAGCAGTGGAGGGAGGTCTATTTACTCCTATACTTAAAAATGTAGAGCAACTAAATTTGAGAGAAATATCTAATAAAATGAAAGACTTTGTATCAAGAGCAAATTCAGGAAAATTATTACCAAAAGAATATGAAGGTGGTAATTTTTCTTTAAGCAATCTAGGCATGTATGGGATAGATAGTTTTTCAGCTATAATAAATCCTCCTCAATCAGGAATTTTGGCTATAGGAAGTATAACAAAAAAACCATTAGTAATTAATAATGAGATTAAAATTTCAAGTTGTATGACATGTAAACTATCTGGAGATCATAGAGTAATAGATGGGGCAGTAGGAGCTAAGTTATTGAAGGAATTTAAAAGTATTATTGAAAACCCAATTAAAATGATCGTTTAATTTATATGCAAGAAACTCAAACATATGATGTTATAATTATTGGTAGTGGGCCAGGCGGATATGTAGCAGCAATTAGAGCTTCACAACTTGGTTTAAGAACAGCTATAGTAGAAAAGGATAAACTTGGTGGTATTTGCCTAAATTGGGGTTGCATACCAACAAAAGCCTTATTGAGAGCATCAGAAATACAACATCTTTTATCAGAATCAAATAATTTTGGAATTAATGTAAAAAAATTTGATTATGATTGGAGTAAAATAATTGCTAGATCAAGACAAGTTTCTGATCAACTATCTAAAGGAGTTGATTATTTACTTAATAAAAATAAAGTAGACATTATTATAGGAGAAGGAAGGATTTCTGGCTCAGGACGAGTGATTGTCAAGAATGATAGCAAAGAAAGTCTATATAATACTTCTAATATAATTCTTGCAACTGGTGCAAGACCTAAAATTGTTAAAGGTTTAGAACATGATAATAAACATATATGGAGTTATAAAGATGCCATGATTCCTGAGAAAAAACCAGAGTCTCTCTTGGTCATAGGAGCAGGAGCTATTGGTATAGAGTTTGCAAGTTTTTATAATGACTTTGGATCTGATGTAACAGTTATAGAATCTCAAAATGAAATATTGCCCTCAGAAGATATAGAAGTCTCGCTATTTGCTAAAAAATGTTTTGAACAAGATAAAATTAAAATTTTAACCAGTACTACAATGAAAAATATTAAATCAACTAAGTCTGGAGTTGAAGCTGAATTTATCGATAAAAATGGAGAAAAACATAAAATAAAGTATTCAAGAGCAATAGTAGCTATTGGCATAGATCCAAATATAGAAAACATAGGTTTAGATACTGTAAATATTAAGCAGGATGAAGGAATGATTTTAACAGATAATAATAATGAAACATCTGAGAAAGGTATATTTGCTATAGGAGATTTAACAGGAGCACCTTGGCTAGCGCATAAAGCTAGTCATGAAGGTATTAATGCAGTTGACTATATATCTAATCCCAATAGAAGTAATAAACATAATAAAATTATTCCTGGATGTACATATTCTAGGCCACAAATTGCAAGCATAGGCTTGACTGAAGAAAAAGCTATCGCAAAAGGTATAAAAATTAAAAAAGGAAAATTTCCGTTACTGGGAAATGGCAAAGCAATATCATTAGGCTATTCCGATGGTTTTACTAAAACAATATTTAATGCTGAAACAGGAGAATTAATTGGAGCGCATATGATTGGTCCTGAGGTAACTGAATTAATTTCTACATATTGTGTCGCAATGCAACTAGAAGCAACAGAGTTAGATCTTTTTAATACCATTTTTCCTCATCCCACAATTTCAGAATCAATTCATGAATCAGTTTTAGATGCATATGATAGGGCTATTCATATATGATGTTTGATAATAAATGTTAGATAGTAGAAACTCAAAAAAACATTATATTTCAAATTCTCATTTGAATAATGAGCAGGAAGCCATTCTAAAGAAGCCTAGTTGGATCAAAGTAAAGGCTCCTATTTCTGCTGGATATTTGTCTACTAAAAATTTAATAAGTAAAGCTAAACTTAATACAGTTTGTGAATCTGCTTCTTGTCCTAATATTGGAGAATGTTGGAATAAAGGTCATGCAACGGTAATGATACTAGGAGATATTTGTACACGAAAATGTGGTTTTTGTAATATTAAATCAGGTGCCCCAAATGATATTGATATATTAGAACCTATTAGATTAGCTAAAGCTATATCTCAACTTAACCTAAGGCATGTAGTTATAACTTCAGTAGATAGAGATGACTTAAAAGATGGTGGAGCTAATCAATTTGTTAGATCAATAAATGAAATTAAAAAATTAGCCCCTACGACAACTATTGAAGTTCTTACTCCAGATTTTCAAAGAAAAGAAGGAGCTATAGAAAAAATAATATCTGCAAAACCGGATGTTTTTAATCACAATCTTGAAACAGTAAGTAGGCTATATAAAACTGTTAGAAGAGGAGCTTCATATCATCATAGTTTGAATTTACTAAAATATGCAAAAGAACTTAGTTCTAAAATATTTACCAAATCAGGAATAATGGTAGGTTTAGGTGAGAAAATAGAAGAGGTTGAAATACTGCTACAGGACCTTAGACTTGCTAATGTTGATTTTGTTACAATAGGACAATATATGCAACCAACAAAGAAGCATTTATCTGTTGCAAGATACTTAACAATAGAAGAATTTAATAAATTAGAAAGTATTGCCTATAAAATGGGTTTTTTATTAGTTTCTTCTTCACCATTAACTAGATCCTCGTATCATGCAGATGATGATTTTTATAAACTCAAAATAGCAAGAGAAGCAATTATTAATGTTTAATTACAAAGTAGTTAGAGAATTAAACTATAGTAATAAACAAATGTTTGATTTAATTATTGATGTAGAAAAGTATCCTGAGTTTTTGCCTTGGTGTAAGTCAACAAATGTTTATGAAAAAAAAACTAATATCTTTTATTCAGATATGGAGATTGGTTTTAGTATAGTTAAAGAGAGTTTTACGAGTAAAGTTACTAGTATTAATTCTGAAAAAATACTTTCTGAAGCTATTAGTGGGCCTTTTAATAAAATGAATAATATATGGGATATAAAATCAATAAATAAAAATAAGTGTGAAATTACTCTAAATATAGAATTCGATTTTAAATCTTTTTTATTAAAAAATTTAATGGGAAAACTATTTGAAGTAGCCTCGATAAGAATGATTGAAGCATTTGAAGATAGAGCTAATTATTTATATAATGATAATTAATTTATTGCTTGTATTGCCATTTCAATACAAGTTTTTACGGAATTTTTTCTAATAGATTCTCTGTTTCCTTCATAAATAATTTTTTTATGTTCTAACTTACTTTTTGAAGCTACTGCATGGTGTACCAAACCAACAGGCTTATTATGAGAAGATCCACCCGGACCAGCTATTCCAGAAATTGCAATTGCAATATCTATATCATTATTATAATTATATAAATTTTTTGCCATTTCACATACTACTTGTTTGCTAACCGCTCCATATTCTTTAATTAAACCTTTATTTACGCAAAGAATTTTTATTTTTGCTTCATTTGAGTATGTTATAAAACTATAATTATATGTTTTGGATGATCCAGGGTGCATTGTTAAATATTGAGCTAACATTCCTCCTGTACAAGATTCAGCCGTTCCTACTTTAAGTCTATTTTTATTTAAAAGTTTTAATAGTTGAAGTGCTAAATCGCTTAAAATATTATTCATCTTATATACACATTTCTATAATAATAAGTATTATTAATGAATATATTCCTGCAATTACATCATCCATCATTACCCCTTTACCATTCTTCATATTTTTATCAAAAAATGAGGCTGGCCAAGGTTTTACTATATCAAAGAATCTAAAAATTAAAAAAGATAAAAACAATAATAAGAAATTATCTAATACAGTTAACATTGCTATTAGCTGTCCTACTACCTCATCTATAACAATAACTTTTGAATCTTGCTCTCCTGTTTTGTTTTGATAAATATCTGAGGCTTTAATTCCTAATATAAATAGAATAGGAATTACTAAAAATAATAAATTATAATTAATTAAATATATTAAGTATCCTATGATTATGCCTGCAAACGATCCAAAGGTTCCAGAGGCGAAAGGTATATAGCCTATACCAAATACAGAAACAAATATTGAATTTATATTTAATTTATTCATTATTTTATAGGCTTTGAGATAGTAGTGATACATTGAGCCATGATGCCTTCTTTCCTACCTGTAAAACCTAATGTTTCTGTGGTAGTAGCCTTTATAGAAACACATTTCTCAGAAATAGAAAGTAGTTTAGCAATATTTTTTTTAATTTTATTCCTATATTTAGAAATTTTAGGTTCTTCGCATATAATATTTATATCTGTATGTAATAAATTACATTTATGCTTATTTAATAATGACGATGCATGTTTTACAAAAATAATTGAATTTGCATTTTTCCATTTCGGGTCTTTATTTGAGAATATACTCCCAATATCTCCCTCAGAAATTGTACCAAGTATAGAGTCTACTAAAGCATGTAGTACAACATCTGCATCAGAATGACCAATTAATTTTTTATTATGCTTTATTGATACACCTCCAAGTTTTATTGTTTTTGCTTTAGTTACGCTAAATTTATGTACATCAATTCCTATTCCTGATATTTGTATATGTTTTATTTCTTTATGCATCATTATCTCTAATAATTTTAGATCATCTTTTGTAGTAATTTTCAGATTATTAGTATTACCATTAATTTTATGAACATTGTTAAATAATGTCGCATCATCAGTGATATTGGTATTAATATTTAATTTATGTTTTAAAAATAAATCTTTATATTTAAAAGCCTGAGGAGTTTGTGCTAAACAATATTTATTTCTGTCTAAATGTTCCGTAACACTATTATTATTATTTTTTTTTAATGAATCGTTAATTTTAATTACTGGAATTACTGCTTCATATTTATCTAGTTTATTAACTAGAGTGTTAATAAGACTGTTTTCAATATTTGGCCTGACACTATCATGTATTAGAACATTTGTTGGATTATATTTTTGTATGTATTTAAGTGCCTTAAAAACCGACTTTTGCCTAGACTTTCCTCCATTTACAAAATTTGTAATATTTAATCCTTTAAGAGTATTTTTAGCAATTTCTTTGTGATCTTTATTTACTACAACAACAACTTTATCTACTTTAATGTTTTTCTTTAATGCAATTACAGAATGGTATAATACAGAATGCCCATTGATATTCTCATACTGTTTAATAATTTTTTTATCAAACCTAGTTCCTAAGCCACTTGCAAGTATAACAGCAATAGTTTTCATATATTTTACCATTTTATATTACTAAATATATTTTAATATTTTTATATATATTTTATTAGACTAAAACAAATTTATTCTTTAGTGTGCCTAATTAATAGGCAATTAATTATTTTTGGTAGTTTAAAAATGGATAATAAAGAAATAGCTTCAATAAATATGCTAAATTTTGAGCAAGTTCTCAATAATTTACCAACTGCAATAATTGTTATAAATAAAAATAATGAAATTATTTTTTTAAATTATGCTTCTGAAATTTTATTTGGTGAAAGTAAAAAAACACTTTTAAATTATAATTTAGAAAAGATTTTACCTATTGATAATCAGATATTTTCCTTGATTGAACAAGTCAAGAAACAAAAATATAATGCTATTCAATATGATATTAGTATTAATGATTTTAATAAAAAAAATCTTTTAGTAGATATAGAAGCTAGTCTAAATAATATAAATGAAATAATACTTAGCTTCCATAAGAGATCTATTGCAGAGCAAATTGATAGAAGTGTAGTTCAAAAAAATATGCATTCTGTGTCAGGTCTATCTGCTTTAATGGCTCATGAAATTAAAAACCCTCTTTCAGGCATTAAAGGGGCAGCACAATTATTAAATGATGTAGTTGATAGTTCAGATAAAGATTTAACTACAATGATTATTGAGGAAGTTGATAGAATAGGGGAGTTAGTTGGAAGAGTAAGTTCTATATCTGATAATAATATTATTAAGAAAACTCCTCTTAATATTCATGATGTTATTCATAGAGTTATAAAAATAGCTAAAACTAGTTTTGCAAAAAATTGCGAAATTAAGGAAATTTTTGATCCTTCACTTCCAGAGGTATATGGAGATATGAATTCTTTAATTCAGGTATTTCTTAATTTAGTAAAAAATGCTGCTGAATCTGACAAAGATGGAAATATTATTATTAAAACAGGTTATAGGCATGGCTTTAATATAAAGGTTTCTGGAAGTAATAATAAATTAAAATTACCTATATATATTAACATTATCGATAATGGTCCTGGAATACCAGATAGTATAAAAAGTCACCTTTTTGAACCTTTTGTTTCTAGTAAATATGGAGGATCTGGCTTAGGTTTATCCATAGTTTCAAGTATTATAGAAGAACATGGAGGTATAATTGAAGTTAATTCTATAGACCAAACTATTTTTACAGTATTACTTCCATCTTATGTAGGTAATAATAATGGATAAACCTTTAATATTAATAGCAGACGATGATAAAGCTATTAGATTAGTTTTAGAAAGAAAGTTTAATAAATCAGGCTTTATTACTAAATCTACTGATAAAGGGAAGAATTTGTTAAGTTGGGTAGAACAAGGAGAAGGTGATTTAATTATTACAGATGTCATGATGGAAGATTCTAATGGTCTAGATTTACTTACTTTAATTCATGAAATTAGACCAGGTTTACCAGTAATGATAATGAGTGGAATGAATACTATCAAGACGGCAATTGATGCAAGTGCCTTAGGAGCTTATGAATATTTTCCCAAGCCTTTTGATTTAGATCATATATTAAGTGTAGTTAAAAATTCTTTTAATTCCAATGATAAAAATAATATGCCTTCTAAAAATGAAGATATATTTGAGGACGAATTACCTATAATTGGTAGGTCTCCAGCTATGCAAGAAGTTTATAGAGTATTAGCAAAAGTTGTTAATACAGACTTAACGGTGATGATCAGAGGAGAAAGTGGTACAGGTAAAGAATTAATTGCAAAAGCACTACATGATTTTAGTCCTAGAAAAGAATCTCCTTTCATAGCAATAAACATGGCAGCTATACCAAGGGAATTAATCGAATCAGAGTTATTTGGCTATGAAAGAGGTGCATTTACAGGAGCTGATAAAAATAAGAAGGGAAAGTTTGAGTTAGCTAATAATGGAACATTATTTTTAGATGAAATTGGTGATATGCCTGTAGAAGCACAGACAAGACTTTTAAGGGTTCTTCAAGATGGTTGCTTCACTGCAGTAGGAGGTAAAGAAGTTATTCATACTAATGTTAGAATTGTAACAGCTACCCATAGAGATTTATCACAGATGATAAATGATGGATTATTTAGAGAAGATTTATATTATAGACTAAATGTAGTTCCAATTAATATTCCTTCATTAAGAGAGCGGCCAGATGATATAGCATTATTAATTAATCATTTTATTAAGAAGTATACAGATATTAATGATGACAAAAAAAGTATAAGTATTGAAGCTTTAAATGAACTAAAAAAATATCATTGGCCAGGTAATGTTAGAGAGCTAGAAAATTTAATTAAAAGATTAATAATTCTAGTACCTCAAAATGTAATTGATATGGAAACAATAATTCCTTTACTTTCTAAGTTTGAAAATGAAAGTAATAAACATTTAAATAATTCATTAGGAGCTTCTGTAGAAAAACATTTAAAGCAGTATTTTGATTCTCACAAAAATGAACTGCCTGCTAATGGGTTATATGATAGAATTATACATGAAGTTGAAAGACCATTAATTATAAAGACCTTAGATAAAGTAAAAGGAAACCAATTAAAAGCTGCAGAATTATTAGGTATAAATAGAAATACACTTAGAAAAAAAATTATATATTTAGATATACAATTAGGTAATAATAATGAAAATAATTAAAATCTATATAAAAGTTAATTAGTGTTTTCCTCAATTATAAAAAATTATAAATTAAATGAGGCTAATGATGGATTAAAAAGGTCTTGGATCTTAGTTATTGCCTCTTTAATTTCTGGAATGGCCACTTATGCAGCCATGACGCCATCAGGTGATGCAAATAAATTTTTAATTCTGTTATTACTTAATTTAGATTTAATTCTCATAATAAGTTTAATAATTATTATTACTAAACGTGTTGTTAAAATATGGTCTAGAAAGAAGAGTGGGCAGTTAGGAGCTCAGCTTCATAGTAGAGTTGTTGTTATGTTTAGTTTGTTAGCTGCAGCACCTGCTATAGTAGTTGCAATATTTGGGGCAATATTTTTTACTGTTGGAATAGAAAATTGGTTTTCTTCTCAGATAAAAAATGCTTTAAATAAATCTTTATCAGTTTCTGAGGCATATTTTGAGCAAGGTCAAAGACAATTAAGTCTAGATGCAATAGATATCGCAGAAGTATTAAATAGTTCAGGCATTCTTAATAATAGTATCGACATTCAAAAAGAAAATAATTTAAAAAGAATTTTGAATAAACTAGCTTATGAAAGAAATTTTACAGAAGTCATTATTTTAAATAAATCTGGAGGAATATTAGCAGAAAGTGAATTATCTTTTTTATTTAAATCTGAAAAAAGAAAAGCCCTATATGATTTAGTTATAGAGACAAAGCGACCAGCTATTGATTTCTCTAGTAATGAGTTGGATAAAACTATTTCAGCAATTTCTCCAATAAATTTTTTAGGTAATCATTTTGTATACATTAGTAAATTTAAGGATTTAAGAGTTATATCAGATATAAACTCTGTAAGGACTGCAGTCAGAAATTACAGAGGGGTAGAAAATAAAAAAGAAGGACTTCATATTACTTTTACAATGGTATTTTTAGTAGTAGCTATACTTCTTATGTTTGTAGCAATATTAATGGGATTAAATTTTGCAAATGGATTAGTTACACCAATAACTAATCTTGCAAATGCTGCAGAAAGAGTATCTATGGGAGATTTAAAAGTTAGAGTTCCAGATAATGATCAGAAAGATGAAATTGCAGATTTATCAAAAACTTTTAATAAAATGACAGAACAGTTAGATAGTCAAAGAAATGATTTAATTACTACGAATAATGAACTTGAAAGAAGAATAAAATTTACTGAAACTGTTCTTACTGGAGTAACAGCAGGTGTTTTAGGCTTAGATAAACATGGTAAAATATTTTTACCTAATAAGCGTGCTTTAGACTTATTAGATCTTAAGCTAAATATTAATAATAGTCATTTAATTGAAGTTGTTCCTGAAATGAAAGATATGTTTTTAGAGCTGAACGATAACAAACAGCATTTAATAACAAAAGAAATTGAATTAATAAGAAAAAATAAAAAAATAATTCTTATAACCACTATAACTGTAGAAAAAAATAAAAATAAAATTTTAGGATATGTTGTTACATTTGATGATATGACAGAATTTTTTAAAATACAAAGGGTTGCAGCTTGGAGTGATGTAGCAAGAAGGATTGCACATGAAATAAAAAACCCCTTAACTCCTATTCAACTTGCAGCAGAAAGAATAAAAAGAAAATATAAAAATCATATAACTCTAGAACCTGATATATTTTTATCTTGCATAAGTACGATTATTAGACAAGTCGACGGAATGAGAAAAATGGTTAATGAATTTTCTGCTTTTGCAAGAATGCCCGCACCTTCATTTAATAAAATAAATTTAACTGATTTAGTTAAGGATATAACTTCATTGTCTATTCTTTCAAATGAAAATATATTAGTTAATATAAATGTTCCTAAAAAAATACTTTATGCAGTAGTAGATGAAGATCAAATTAGACAAGCATTGCAAAATATTATATCCAACGGAATTAATTCTATGATTGAGAGGAAAGTTAACAAAAAAGATAAAAATATACTTACAGTAGAATTGAGTAAAAAAGATCAAATGTTTAATATCTCTGTTACTGATACGGGTATAGGTTTGCCTGTTAATATAAAAGATGATTTAACTGATCCGTATGTTACTACAAGAAAAAATGGAACTGGTTTAGGTTTAGCAATTGTAAAAAAAATTATGGAAGATCATAATGGGTTATTAGAAATCAATAATGTTAAAGATAGCTTTGGAGTTAATGTTAATTTAAGCTTTTCAAGCAAAGAGTAAATAATAGAAGGTTAAGATGTTAAATAATATATTAGTTGTAGATGACGAAGAAGATATTAGGAAGTCAATTGCTGGCTTACTTGAAGATGAGAATTATAAAGTTAGAACAGTAGAAAATTCTGACCAAGCTTTAGATGCAATCTCTGAGAGAGTACCAGATTTAATTCTTTTAGATATATGGTTAGAAAATAGTAAATTAGATGGAATAGAATTATTAAAGGAAATTCAGTCTAAATTTTTATTTATACCTTGTATAATGATAAGTGGACACGGAAATATAGATATTGCGGTTAATGCAATTAGGAGTGGTGCAAGTGATTATATTGAAAAACCTTTTGAAGCGGAAAGATTATTAATTACTCTCGAGAGAGTATTAGAACTTTCAAAACTTAAAAAAGAGCATAAAGAACTTTGGCTTAGAGCTGGAGGAGAGCTCGAACTTATAGGTGAATCAATTTTAATTAAAAAAATTCATTCATTAATAAAGAAAGTTGCACCTACTGGAAGTAGAATATTCATTACTGGTGATTATGGAACTGGAAAAGAAACTTTAGCAAGATTAATACATTTAAATTCTAAAAGGTCCCCTGGTCCATTTATTGTTTTAAATTCGCAAACATTACCTAATAATGAACTAGAGGAATTATTATTTGGAGAGGAAGATAATGACGGAAGAATTATAAGGATTGGTATTTTAGAACAAGCAAATAATGGCACATTGTTTGTTGATGAAGTTGCAAGTCTAACTTCAGAAGCGCAAGCTTTTTTTATTAAAGCACTTCAAGGAAATACATTTAAAAGAAAAAATGGAACTTCATTTATTAATGTAGATGTTAGAGTAATTAGTTCTTCTAGTATAGAAATTCATGATAAAATTTTAGAAAAAAAATTTAGTGAAGACCTATACTACAGATTAAATGTAGTGCCTATAGAGATGCCTGCACTATCTAAAAGGAGAGAGGATATTCCATTATTAATAAATTATTTTTTATATAAAGCTTGTGAGACTTCTGGAAGAAATAAAATAATCTTAGATAACCAGGCTTTAGCATCACTTCAAGCTATTAATTGGTCAGGAAATGTTAGGCAATTAAAAAATACAATTGAAAGAATTTTAATTATGATTGACGATAATGATTTAAATATTATTACATACGATATGTTACCAAAGGATTTATTAAATATAGACAAATTAGAGCAGAAAAATGATAATAATTTGGATATGGAATACCTTTATTCTCTGAATCTTAAGGACGCTAGAAATATATTTGAACATGATTATATACTTAAAAATTTAGATAGATTTAATGGTAATATTTCTAAAACTGCTAACTTTATTGGTATGGAAAGGTCTGCATTTCATAGAAAATTAAATACATTAAAAAAATTGAGAAAACAAAATTAAGGAATACTCAAATGAATATAATCATATGTGGTGCTGGTGAAGTAGGATATAATATAGCTAGTCTGCTATCTGACGAAAAAAATGAAATTACTATAATTGATCATGATGAAAATAGAATTGAGCATATTTCAGGTAAACTAGATGTTCGAACATTAATTGGTTATGCATCTCATCCAAATATTCTTAAGGAAGCAGAAGCAGATAAATGTGATATGATTATAGCTGTAACTCAATCTGATGAAATAAATATGATTTCATGTCAGATAGCTAATTTATTATTTAAAGTTCCAATTAAAATAGCAAGAGTTAGATCTGAGGCTTATAATAAAGAAGAATGGAATAATTTATTTAATGAAAGTTTATTCTCTATAGATGCGTTAATTTCTCCTGAGCAAGAAGTAGCAAAGTCTTTTACTAGACTGGTTGCTGTGCCAGGAGCTAAAGATATGATATCTTTTGATGAGGATTTAGTAAGATTAATAGAAATAAATCTAGCAGAAGATTGTCCTGTTCTAAATACTCCTCTTAACCAATTAACAGAAATATTTCCAGATTTAGGAGCTAGAGTTGTATATATAGTGAGAGATTCTAATGGCTTTGTTCCCAATAAACTAAGTGAAATGAGAAATGGAGATGACATATATATTATAGCAGAATCAAATAAAACAGAACGTGTCTTATCTGTATTTGGAAAGGAGACTGCTAGAGCTAGAAGAATCGTAATTATAGGAGGTGGTAAAACTGGTTTGAGAGTAGCGAAATCAATTGAGGAAAATGAACCTCAATCAAATATTACACTGATAGAAAATAATAAGAATAGAGCTGAAACAATTGCTGATGAGCTTAATAAATCTATTATTTTAAATGGAGATGCTTTAGATAAAGAAATACTTGAAGAAGCTAACATTGCACAAGCAGATTTTACTTTTGCTTTAACTGCTAGTGATGAAATAAATACTTTATCTGCTATTTTAGCAAAAAAATATGGATGTCATTCTTCTGCTGCTTTATTATCAGAAAATAGGTATAGTCCATTTACTAATTCATTAGGAATAGATGCTGTAGTAAATCCAAGAGAACTTACTGTTTCAAGAATTTTAAGATATGTTAGAAAAGGTAAAGTATTTCAAGTTCAAAGTTTAAGAGAAGGTGAAGCTGAAGTAATTGAATTAGAAGCAATAGAAACATCTATCTTAATTGGAGTTCCATTAAGAGAGAAACCTCTTCCAGACGGAGTTTCTATCGGAGCTTTAATAAGAGATAAAACTGTTATATTACCAGTTGGCTCAACTACTATTGAAGTAGGAGATAGGGTGATAGTTTTTGCAAAGCATGATTTTATTCCAGAAATAGAAAAGATATTTTCTGTTGGTATAGGATTTTACTAAATTTATGTCTAGGAATTAAGTTATGAAAGTTCAGCAGACATACGACTTTATTCTTATTTCACAAATTATTATTGCATTTGGCGCAATATTAGCCATATTTTGGTCATTTGTTAGAAATGTGAATTTTATACCTTTTTTACTATTATTATTGGCATCAATTTTTATTTTTGTAACTGTATATATATCGAATAATAAACTTAATAAGTCGCAAATAGATAAAAGTACTTGTTTACTATCTATTTTTATAATTTGGTTAGTATTAATTATAATGGGAGCTATTCCATTATATTTAATATTTCCTGATGAGAAGATAAAAGATATTATTTTTCTCACAATATCATTAGTCTCAACAAATGGTGTATGGACAGAAATAGAATATTCTAATGTTGCATCTTTTTTAATATGGCAATCAATATTACAATGGTTAGGTGGTCTATGTACTATTATTATTGGTAGTTTTTTTATTGAAATGGTTTTAAATAAAAAACCAATTTCAAAAGACTATTTCTCAATTGAAAATGTGAGAATTATTTTTTTGCTTTATCTATCTATCACAATAATATTTTCAGTTATATTCAGGTTTTTAATAAAAGATTGGAACGATGCAATTCAACTTACTATGGCTCTAATATCTACAAGTAATGCCTTTAATTCTGAAGGTAATATAATGATTGAATTTAACATGATAACTAAATTTTTTATGATGTTCACTATGATATTAGGGGCATTATCAATCAATTTACATTATAAATCATTTGCGCACGGTTTTTCTACTTATTTTAAAAGTAAAAATTTAAAATTTGCTTTTATTATAATTTCTATTTTTACTTTAATTCTAAGTATGTATACATTTAGTAGTATTAAAATGCCATTCATAGAAAAATATATGGATATTAGTTTTTTAATAATATCATTTATAACTACTACTGGAGTTATTCCTGAAAAGCTATACAGTTATGGATTATTAAATAACATAATAATATTATTAGCATTATTAACTCTAGTTGGTGGAGCTGTTAACTCAACGTCAGGAGGACTAAAAGCTACTAGAGTTATTTACATGTATAAATATGTATACAGAGATTTATTTAGACTTGTCAATCCAAGAAAAATTATGGCTAAGGATAAAATAATTAATATTGATAATGCTACCCAAATATTTTTATGCTGTATACTTTATTTAATATCAATACCAATATTATCAGTTTTATTATCAATTTTTCATGTAAGTTTTGAAGAATCTTTTATAATAGTAATTTCAGCTATTACAAATTCTGGCATAGGTTTATTAGAATTATCAAACATAAATTATTATCCAGATACATTTATGGAAATTTTTATATTATCTATAGTCTTGCTATGTGGTAGAATAGAGATTTTTATTACTATGACTCTTTTTTCTATACTTTTTTGGAAAAGAATTTGATAGGATTCATAGAATGAATTTCTGTTGGGTTATCCATCCAAATTCAATATTTAATAAGTCAAGACGAACACCTGACTCTGCTCTAAGTGAACTTAAATCCTTAGCATCTGCAATAAATTTAAAAATATATGAAGCAAATATTATTAATATATCAAATATAAAACCTGGAACATTTTTCGGGAAAGGGAAAATTGATGAGCTAAATCAAAATCTACAAAAAAACAAAATAGAGAATTGTATAATTATAATTAACTCTAATATTTCTCCTATACAACAGAGAAATCTCGAAAAAATATTAAAAACTAAAGTGTTAGATAGAACAGCACTAATTTTAGAAATATTTGGTGCTAGGGCGACAACAAAAGAAGGTGCATTACAAGTTGAGTTAGCTCATATCAGCTGGCAAAAGACCAGGTTAGTAAGGTCTTGGACTCACTTAGAACGTCAAAGAGGAGGGAGAGGCTTTTTAGGAGGTCCAGGTGAATTGCAAATAGAATTGGATAGAAGGCATATTACTAGTAGGATTAAAAAAATTAAGAAAGAATTAGAAAAAGTCAGAAATATAAGAGAGTTACAGAGAAATAAAAGAAAAAAGTTATATCCCTTAGTATCATTGATTGGATATACTAATTCTGGAAAATCAAGCTTATTTAATAAAATTACAGGATCAAAGGAGTTTGTTAAAAATATGGTATTTGCAACTCTAGATCCAAAACACAGAATTGTAAATATCTCTAGATATAATAATTTTATATTATCAGACACTGTTGGTTTTATTAATGATTTGCCTACTGAATTAATTGAATCTTTTAAATCTACTTTAGATGAAATTCTTTATGCAGATATTATTGTTCATGTTAGGGATATTTCTCATGAAGATTATAACTCTCAGAATGAGGATGTAATAAGTATAGTCCGTGAAATATTTAGTTTAGATAATAATGAGATGCCAGAAAATTATTTCGAGGTGATAAATAAAATTGATAAAGTAAATATAGTAGATAGGAATATTAAAGCTTCCAGTAATAAAATTTATTTATCTGCCAAAACAGGTGAAGGAATAGATAATTTTAAAAACATTATAAATAGGCATTTATTAAAGTAGTTAAAAAAACTTATCAATATACTTGACATTTAAGTAAGTAAATCCCACATATCAGATGATAGTATAGCAGTCTAATTAATAGAGTGCTAATTTTTAACTTTAATATTAGGATATATGATATGAATTTTAAACCCCTTCATGATCGTGTTTTAGTAAAACGCATGGGAAGCGAAGAAAAAACTGCTGGTGGAATAATAATACCTGACTCAGCTCAGGAAAAACCAATGGAAGCAAAAGTAATGGCTGTAGGAACAGGATTGCGTTCTGAAGATGGAAAAATAACTCCTTTAGATGTAAAAAAAGGGGATATAGTTCTTATTGGAAAGTGGTCTGGTACAGAAATTAAAATAGGTTCTGATGATTTAGTAATTATTAAAGAATCAGATATTATGGGAATAATGGGTTAATTAACCCTTTAAATTAAGGAATATTTAAATGCCGTCAAAAGATGTAAAATTTTCAACTGATGCCAGAGAGCGTATGCTTCGTGGTGTGGATATACTAGCTAATGCTGTAAAAGTAACTTTAGGACCAAAAGGAAGAAACGTTGTAATAGATAAATCCTTTGGTGCTCCAAGAACTACTAAAGATGGTGTTACAGTTGCAAAAGAAATAGAACTCAAAGATAAGTTTGAAAATATGGGAGCGCAAATGGTCAGAGAAGTAGCCAGTAAGACTAATGACGAAGCTGGAGATGGAACTACGACAGCAACTGTATTAGCTCAATCGATTGTAAGGGAAGGATGTAAAGCTGTAGCTGCTGGCATGAACCCTATGGATGTTAAAAGAGGGATTGACCTTGCAACAGAGACAGTAGTAAATGAGTTGAATAAGCATAGTAAAAAAATAACTTCAAGAGGCGAAGTAGCTCAGGTTGGAACAATTTCTTCAAATGGTGAAGAGGAAATTGGAGAGTTATTAGCTACTGCAATGGAAAAAGTAGGAAAAGAGGGAGTTATTACTGTTGAAGAAGCTAAAGGCCTTGAAACAGAACTAGATGTTGTTGAAGGTATGCAGTTTGATAGAGGCTATTTATCACCTTACTTTATAACTAATGCTGACAAAATGACTACAGAGATGGAAGATCCATATATATTGATTCATGAGCAAAAGTTATCAAGTTTACAACCTATACTTCCTATTTTAGAAAAAGTAGTTCAATCAGGTAAACCGTTATTAATTATAGCTGAAGATATAGAAGGGGAAGCGCTAGCTACTCTTGTAGTTAATAGACTAAGAGGAGGCTTAAAAGTCTGTGCAGTTAAAGCTCCTGGTTTCGGAGATAGAAGAAAAGCTATGTTAGTTGATATTGCTACTCTCACAAATGCTCAGGTTATAAGTGAGGACTTAGGTATTAAATTAGAGAATGTAGATATTAAAATGCTTGGAACTGCAAAAAGAGTTCATATTACGAAAGAAGAAACTACCGTAATTGATGGTGCAGGTTCTAAAAAGGATATCTCTGCTAGAGTAAGCCAAATTAAAGCTCAAATTGAAGAAGCAACATCTGATTATGATAAAGAAAAACTTCAAGAAAGATTAGCTAAATTAGCTGGTGGAGTTGCTGTTATCAGAGTAGGTGGTGCAACAGAAGTAGAAGTTAAGGAACGTAAAGATAGAGTTGATGATGCTATGAATGCTACTAGAGCAGCAGTAGAAGAAGGAATTGTTCCTGGTGGTGGTGGAGCATTAGTAAATGCTTCAAAAGCATTGTCAAAAATTAAAGCTGAAAATAATGACCAAAAAGTTGGCTTAGAAATTGTTAAAAAGGCATGTGAAGCACCAATTAGACAAATAGCTTCTAATGCTGGCCATGATGGATCTATTGTTGTCGGTAAAATAAACGATTCAAGCGATAAATCTTTTGGATTTGATGCTCAAAGCGGTAATTATGTAAACATGATTAAGAAAGGCATCATTGATCCAACTAAAGTGGTAAGAACTGCTCTTCAAGATGCATCTTCAGTATCTGGTTTACTAATAACTACAGAAGCAATGATAGCTGATTCTGTTGATGACAAAGATGCTGGCACTCCTGCAATGCCTGATATGGGCGGCATGGGTGGAATGGGTGGAATGGGCGGAATGGGCGGCATGGGAATGTAATGCAAGCTTATTAATCTATTTTATTTATTTTAATTTAAAAAGGAGTTATCTTTAATAAAGCTAACTCCTTTTTTATTATATAATATAAGGATTAAATATGAAAAATAATAAGGTTTCTTTTTTAGGATTAGGTGTAATGGGCTACCCAATGGCTGGTCATTTAAGTAATGCTGGTTATGATGTTACAGTATATAATCGAACAGAATCTAAATCAGATAGTTGGCTCAAGGAATATAAGGGAAGTAAAGCTTTAACTCCTCAAGAAGCGGCAAAAGATTCAAAAATTGTATTTGCCTGTGTAGGAAATGATAACGATATAAAAGAAATATGTGTTGGTAATAAGGGTGCTTTTTTAGGTATGGATAAAGAAGCTATATTTGTAGATAATACTACGGCATCAGCAAACATTGCTAGAGAACTATATAAAACTGCAAAAGATGATTATTCTATTGCATTTCTTGATGCCCCTGTATCAGGAGGAGAGGCTGGCGCAGTAAATGGAGCGCTGACAGTTATGGTGGGAGGAGATACAAATGCATTTAATATAGCTAAGCCATATATAGATGCATATTCACAAGCTGTAACGTTAATGGGAAATAGTGGAGCAGGGCAGTTAACTAAGATGGTTAATCAGATATGTATAGCTGGTTTACTTCAAGGTTTATCGGAAGGTGTTAAATTTGGAGTATTATCTGGATTAGATATTCCTAAAGTAGTTGAAGTGATATCTAAAGGTGCTGCAGGTTCATGGCAGATGATTAATAGAGCGGAAACTATGGCTAAAGAGGAATTTAACTTTGGTTTTGCTATAGAGTTGATGCATAAAGATTTACAAATATGCATAGAGGAAGCTGCAAAAAATAATGCTAATTTGCCTATTACAAAGATTATAGATGAGTTTTATAAAAAACTAATAGATGAAGGTTATAATAGAAATGATACTTCTTCTTTAATTAGATTGTTATAATTTTTTAATTTTTTTCCATATATTTTCTTTTATTTTATTACTACTTTTAATAAATTCTCTTTTATTTTCAAACTCTTGTAGCATTAAATTAAATCTTTTTATAAATTTAATATTTGCTTGCTCTAATGCTATATCTGGATTTATATCTAAATGTCTAGCTAGGCTAACTATTGAAAACATTAGATCTCCAATTTCTTCCTCTATTAATTTTATATTATTAGTTTTTTCTTTTGCTTCTATAACTTCATTTATTTCTTCTTTAACTTTATTCAAAGGTCCTTTATAATTATTCCAATCAAATTTATATCTTTTACTAATATTTCCAATTTCTAATGCTTTTAATATTGAAGTCAGAGATTTATTAATTGTATAGAAGGGATCGCTAGTGCTATTTCTTTTACCTTCTTTCATTTTAATACTATTCCATTGTTCATTTAATTGTTCGTCAGTTAATTTTTTCTTGTTTTTAAATACATGCGGGTGTCTTCTTATTATTTTCTGTGACAAATTATCAATTACATCATCTATATTAAAATTACCTTTTTCTTCTTCTATTTTTGAATGTATTAATATTTGAAATAACAAGTCAGATAATTCTTCTTTAATATTCTCATTATTTTTTATTGCGTCTACTAGTTCATATGTTTCTTCTATTAAATATGGTAGTAGGGTGTTATGTGTTTGTTTTGTGTTCCAGGAGCATCCATTTTCCTCATCTCTTAATTTACTTATTAGTTTATCTAAACGTTTTTTCATATTTTATACCCTAGGCGCATAATGTATATTATCAGAAATAATATATATATTAATTAACAAACAAGTATTAATTAAGTTATTTAAGTCTCTGATTTAAATAACTTAAATATTAAGTATGCTAAGCTCCCAATAAAAACCATAATAACTAAACATAACATTATAAGAACTAAAGTTTCATATAAAGAGAACTCTTGCCCAAAAGATTTATATACATAAAGCCTTATATATCCCCAAATAATTCCTGCTAAAGCTAAAAATAGTAGTTTTTTACTAAATAAAGAAGAAGTAATACTACTAGCTATTACAATGGAAAGTATCCATAGTATAGGATCTCTAAATGATCCTAGTAATAAGTTCACTATAAAATCATTATCCATTATATATTAATAACCATTCCATCTACACCAGGCTCAACATTATCAGGACATCTACCTTTAAGTTCTTTATAGTCTAACCAATGCCCCATATGTGTTAAAATAGCCTTTTTAGGCTTCAATTGTTTTATCCAATCCATAGTTTGATCGAAATGAGAATGGCTATAATGAGCTTCATATCTTACACAATCGACAATCCATAAGTCTAAATTCTCTAGTTTTTTTAGAGATTCATCTGGAAACTTATTTACATCTGTTGAATAAGCTACATTATTAAACCTATATCCTAAACTATAACCTTTACCGTGAATTTGTTTAATAGCTTCAATATTAATATTTTCAATTATATTAGCACCTACTTTAATATCATTAGCTTGCAAACTAGGTATTGCAGGACCAAGGTTAGCTTGAAATGCATAATTAAACCTATTTTTAAGTTGGTCCATTGTGAATTCATCACCATAGATTGGTATAGGAGTATTATCTTTTCTTTGCCAACAAAAAGCTCTTAAATCATCTATACCATGTACGTGGTCAGCATGTGAATGCGTATACAAAACTGCGTCGATATTCTTAACTTTTGCATCAAGCATTTGCATACGTAAATCTGGGCTTGTATCAATTAAGAAAGTCTTATTTTTAATTTTTACTAATATAGACACTCTTCTTCTAGTATTTCTAGCATCATTAGGGTCACAAGGCCCCCAGATGTTACCAATTAATGGTACGCCACCAGATGAACCACATCCAAGTATGGTAACCTCAATAGTCATAATATTGCCCGTTTAAACAGCTCAAAAAAATTTTTAGTAGTAATATTTATTACTTCTTCTACTGAAAGGTTTTTTATCTCTGCTACTTTTTTAATAGTTTCAGTTATATAGGAAGGTTCGTTTCTATTACCTCTAAATGGAACAGGAGCTAAAAAAGGAGCATCAGTTTCAACTAAAATTCTATCTATAGGTATTTTTTTACAAGAATCTCTTAATTCATCAGCATTTTTAAATGTGATTATTCCAGAAAAGGATATATAAAAACCTATACTCAGTGCTGCTTTAGCTAATTCATAGCTAGCAGTAAAGCAATGAATAACACCAGTAAATGGACTCTTATTATATTCTTCTGTTAATATTTGAATAATATCATCATCAGCATCACGAGCATGAATTATTAAGGGTAAATTAGTTATTCTTGCTACTTCTATATGTTTCAAAAAAGAATTTATTTGATTTTTTTTATTACTATTTTCATAAAAATAGTCTAAACCTGTCTCCCCTATTCCTATAACTTTATTATTCAAACATAATTTTATTATAGTTTCTTTACTAATATGCATTTCTAAATCTGCATTATGCGGGTGAGTTCCAATTGAGCACCATATATTTGAATGATTTTCAGCTATATTTACAATTTTAGGAAATTCATCAATTTTTGTACATATTGTTTGCATACCCAACACATTATTATCTTTAGCTTTTAATAGTACGTCACTAAAATCTTCCTTAAATTCTTTAAAATCTAAATGACAATGTGTATCAATTATCATTATTTTTCCTCAATTTCTAACCTTGGGAATACACCTTCTGGTTTTAAAAGTTTTGTTCCTGCTATTAGATCGTCATCAAAATTTCTATACTTTCTTTTATCCTCAGGAATAGATAGTTGATCAAGTATTTTATTAGCACCAATTGGAATGAAGTTAATTGCTATTAAACTTACATTTTTTATAATTATACATAAAACATATAAAACAGTATTCATTCTTTTTAAATCAGTTTTCTTAAGAGTCCAGGGAGCTTCTTCATCTATGTAAGTATTAGATTTACTAATTACCTTCCACAATTCTTCTAATGCATTTGTTATTTGATAATTTTGCATATAATTAATAATATTATCTTTAGTTATATTCATATATTTAATAAGTTCTTTATCTTTTATAGATAAAACTCCTTTACTAGGAAGCAAGGCTTCATTATTTTTATATATAAATGATAATACTCTTTGGGCTAAATTTCCATAATCATTAGACAGATCAGAATTTACTCTCTTTATCAATGCTTCTTCAGAAAAATCTCCATCTTGTCCAAATCTTACTTCTCTTAATAAGAAATATTTAAATTGATCTAATCCATATTTATCAATTATATAGTTAGGATCAACAACATTTCCTGTAGATTTTGACATTTTTTTTCCATCAACAGTCCACCAACCATGAGCATATATTTTTTTTGGAACCGCAATATCTGCGGCCATTAAAAAAGCAGGCCAATAAACTGCGTGAAACCTTAAAATATCTTTTCCTACTACATGTATGTTAGCTGGCCAAAAGGATTTCCAATCGTGAGAATTTTTATTTGGGTATCCTAATGCTGAAATATAATTTGTAAGTGCATCTAACCATACATATATTATATGATCATTGTTTTTTGGAACTTGTATTCCCCAATTGAATGTAGTTCTAGATATAGAAAGGTCTTCTAAGCCATTATTTACAAAGCTTAGAACTTCATTATACCTACTTCTTGGGGAAATAAATTCAGGATTATCATTATAGAATTTTAATAACTTTTCTTGCCAGGATGAAAGTTTAAAGAAATAAGAAGGTTCCTCAACCCATTCTACTTCAGATCCATTAGGGGCAACTTTAATACCTTTGTTATTTTCTGTAACTTCATCATTTGAATAAAAGGCTTCGTCTTTAATAGAGTACCAACCAGAATATTTATCTAAATATATGTCTCCATTATCTTCTAATTTATTCCATAAATATCTTACTGATTCTTTATGACGATTTTCAGTTGTTCTAATAAAATCTGTATTATTTATTTCAAGCTTATTCGCTAACTTGTAAAAACTTTTAGATACATTATCTGTAAAAGTTTGTGGGTCAATACCTGCCTTTAAGGCTGATTTCTCTACTTTTTGACCATGTTCATCTGTACCAGTTAAAAAATTAACATTTTTATCCAGCCACTTGTTAAAGCTAGCAATAGTATCACAAATTACTGTGGTATAAGCATGTCCTATATGGGGGACATCATTTACGTAGTATATTGGGGTCGTAATGTAAAAATTTTTATTTTTTTTATCCATTAATTTCCTTTAAATACCTCATTATTCTTTTTTAAGTTCTTCATTATTTCTATTATGGTAATTAGAGTTTGTTTTTTATCTAAATTGTATCTTAATGATAAGTTAATATTTGTAGAAATGTTTTCCCATAAGGAAGGTATATCTGCAATATTAAAATATTGTAAAAAATTTTCCTGGCTTTCTTTTTCTGTTTTAGAAATATCTAATTTTATTAATTGTAAACTTCTTCTCAATGCCCTGTTTAAATATATTGTTACTAATATACTAATAATTTTTAGGCCAAATATATTTTTTTTATCTGTTATATCCCTTAATAAGGGATCTATTTTTTTTGTGTCTATATCGGCAGTTTTATTAAATAAATCTATTAATGCATCATAAATATTTAAACCATTGTTATTATATAACATTATTGCTTTACCAGGACTTCCTTCAGCTAGTAAATTAACCTTTTGTAATTCTACTTCATTTTGAACTATTGTTTTTGTTTGTATTATTAATTTTGTATCTATATGACTTAATTCAGAAAATTTCAGTATTCTAGAACGTGACCTTATAGTATCAAGTACATTTGATTTGTTGCTAGAAATAAGAAATATTAAACATTTTTTTGGGGGTTCTTCTAATATTTTTAAAAGAGCATTAGACCCATGTTTATTTAAATTATCCAAGCTATCAATAATAGCTATTCTCCAACCAGCCTCTCCAGAGGTCATTGAAAAGAAACTTGCTATTTGTCTTACTCTATCTACAGGAATAATTTCTTTTATTTGTGTAGTTTTTTGATCATATAATGGTTCAATTATTTTTAAATCAGAATGAGTATTTTCAGATATTCTATTATGTATTGAATTATTAAGATCATAATTA
>JAQWLZ010000064.1 GCA_029247025.1 Alphaproteobacteria bacterium
CCTAAATAATAATCAGAATTACCCAAAAATGTATCGAGCATAGTAAGTCTTTTAAAATATTGCCCTATTTCCATTTCTTCAGTTACTCCCATACCACCATGCAACTGAATAGCCTCTTGAGCTAGTTTTCTTCCTCCAATACCTATATGAATTTTAGATGCATAAATTGACTTATTTCCTTCGGAACTATCATTAGCTTTCAAAGCCGCCATAGAAGCTAAAGACTTCATTTCATCACTTAGGATTAACATTTCAACAGTTCTATGCTGAATAGCTTGAAATTTTCCTATTGCTACACCAAACTGTTTTCTAGTTTTTATATATTCTAAAGTCATCTCGTACATTTTAGACATTATACCTGATGCTTCAGCTGCTACTGCAACTAATGTTTTATCTCTAGACATCTTCATAATTTTATAAGCTTCATTTTCTTTACTAACTAAGCTATCTGCAGAAATTTTTAAATCATTAAGCTTAACCTCTGCTGCTTTGAAACCATCTACTGTTGGATAATCTTGTATTTCTAGACCTGGATTATTGCTTTCAACAATAAATAAAGATATTCCAGATTCATCGTACCTATTTCCGCTTGTTCTAGCAGAAACTATAATATAGTTTGACTGTCCGGCTCCAAAAACTACAGATTTATGTCCATTTAATACCCATTGTTTATCTTCTAATTTTGCAATTGTACTTACATCATTTAAATTATATCTAGAATTAGGCTCTGCATAAGCAAATGAAACTTTATTAACTCCAGTTATTATATTATTAATAATCTTATTTCGAATAACACTATCTGGGCAAAGAGATAAAATTGAACCAGATAAAATTACAGTAGATATGTAAGGTTCAATAACTAATCCTCTACCAAAGGACTCCATTATAATATTAAGATCTATTAAATCTCCGTTAAAACCTCCATCTTTTTCTGAAAAAGGCAAGCCTAACCAACCTAATTCTGCAAATTGCTTCCAAATATTATCATCTGAACCTAGATTATTTTTAATAGTTTTTCTTCTACTTTCACTATCATAAGTTTCAATAATAAACTTTTCTACTGAAGCTTTTATTAGTTCCTGATCTTGGTCTAAAGATAAATCCATTTAATACTCCTTAAAGTTCTAATACCATCTTAGCTAATATATTTTTTTGTATTTCATTAGAACCACCATAAATAGTAGTTTTTCTTGTATTAAAGTATTTTGGTGCAGCAGCAGAAGACCATTCAGGGCCAATTAGAGGTTCATTGTTACCAATATCCATTATGTTTGGTTGGTAAGGGTTTGCATAATAGCCACTAGCTTCTAATACCAATTCTGTTATTTCCTGCTGTATTTCAGAACCTCTTATTTTTAGCATACTAGCTTCAGGTCCAGGAGGAATTCCTTTAACATCATCAGAAATACTTTTTAACTCTGCATATTCTAATGCTTGAAGTCTAACATCACATTTAGTTACCTTATCCATAAATCTTGAATCCTCAGTTAAATTAGAATCTCCATTAATATTAAGTTTTGCTATTTCTCTTACTTTTGACAGAGCTTTTTTCGATCTAGATACTGCAGCAATAGAGGTTCTTTCATGGCCTAATAGATATTTAGCTACTGTCCATCCTTTATTTTCTTCATATATTAAATTTTCTTTAGGAACTTTAACATTTTCAAGATAAACCATATTTACTTCATGCCCTCCATCAAGTGTTATAATAGGTTTTACAGATACTCCTGGAGATTTCATATCTAAAAGCATAAATGAAATACCTTCTTGAGGCTTACAATCTGAATTTGTTCTAACTAAAATAAACATCATATCAGCATGCTGTGCTAATGTAGTCCATGTTTTTGTACCGTTTATAATATAACTTCCATCAATTTCCTCAGCCTTAGTCGATAAAGAAGCCAGATCAGAACCGGAACCAGGTTCTGAATAGCCTTGGCACCACCAATCCTCGCTAGATAGAATTCTTGGAAGATATTTTGCTTTTTGCTCTCTGGTTCCAAACTTAATTATAACTGGAGCCACCATAGTTACCCCAAATGGTAAAGCAGAAGGAGCTGCTGCTGCCCCACATTCTTCATCAAATATATATCTTTGAGTAATACTCCATCCTGTACCGCCATACTCCTCCGGCCAATTTGGTGCCATCCAACCTTTTTCATATAATTTCTTTTGCCAATTAACTAAATCATCTTTACTTAAATGATGTCCATTATTAATTTTTTTTTGCGTATTCTTATCTAAATTTTGCATAATAAAATCTTTAACTTCTTCTTTAAACTTTATATCTTCTTGGCTAAATTTTAGATTCATAAAAAGACTCCATTCCTAGATTTTTAAAAGTAATAATGAATTCTTAACAATTTTTAATATTTTAGCAATAATCCTGCAACTATAAATTATGTAGTATTTTTTTATTATACATAAAGTTCTTTTATAAATATTATAATTAACCCAGTTTGTCTCCTGTTGCTGGGTTATTTATAAAATGTTAGATTAAAATTCAAAATCATTTAATTAAGAAGTCTATTATGAAAATATTACTAGTTGAAGATGATTTATCTACGTTATCCTTTATTAAAAAAGGACTTAAAGAATTTGGTCATATAGTTGATGCATTTTCTAATGGTAATGAAGGATTAGATGCAGCTTATTTAGCTGAGCATGATGTTATAATATTAGATAGAATGCTTCCTGAAATAGATGGATTAACCATAGTAACTAAATTAAGAAATAATAAAATTACTACTCCAGTTTTATTTTTATCTGCTTTAGGTGAAGTAGACGATAAAGTAAAAGGACTAAAAGCAGGTGGAGATGATTATTTAACAAAACCCTTCTCATTTTCAGAACTAATTGCAAGAATTGAAGCATTAAATAGAAGGCAAAACCCAAAAAGTGATATCGATATTTTAAAGACATATGATTTAGTGTTAAATAAAAAAAGTAGAAAAGTTACAAGAAATTCAATATTGATTAATTTACAACCTCAAGAATATAAACTATTAGAAGTTTTAATGGAAAACTCTAATGAGGTTATTACTAGAACTATGCTTCTTGAAAAAGTATGGGACTTACACTTTGACCCACAAACTAATATAATAGATGTACATATAAGTAGGCTAAGAAAAAAAATTGATAAAGGCCATAAAATACAATTAGTTCAAACTATCAGGGGTGCAGGTTATAGTATCCAATACAATAAAACTTAAAATGTTTTTGAATTATTTTAAAGCTTTAACTGCTAAAACAGTCTTAATTTTTTCACTATTTTTTATATTTGTCATTATAGTATTATCTATTTCAGTGTATGAATTTACATACAAAGTAATGAAAAAAGAAAATAATAGAGTTATAAATATAGAATACGAATATTTAGTTAAAACTTATTTAAAATATGGGCCTCAACAATTATATGTAACTATCAATCAAAGGTCAAAAAACCAAAATACAGCAATTTATATTGCAACAGATTCTTTTAATGAAAAAATAGCTGGCAATCTTAATTCATGGCCAGAGGAAAAAATTGGAAATGACGGCTTTATTAATTTTGAAATAAGTCGTTCTCTTGGCTCAGAAATTATTACTCATAATAGTAGAGCAAGAATTATTGAATTTAAGAATGGAACTAAGCTTTTAGTTGGAAGAGATATTCAGCCAGAATTCTTAATTTCTAAAGCATTAACTAATCTTATGATATTCACCATTATTTTTATATTATTTTCCGGTATATTTGGAAGTATATTTTTAGGTAGATATAGCTTAACTAAAGTAAATATTTTAAATAATGCAATTCAAAATATTACTGATAATGATTTGAATGGTAGAATTAATAATAAAAGAATAAATAACGAGTATAAACAAATTGCAACTAATGTTAATAGAATGTTAGAGAGAATAGATGAATTAGTTGAAAATTCTAAAAATATTTCTGGCAATATTGCTCATGATTTAAAGAAACCTCTAACAAAATTAAAGTCCAATTTAGAATTACTTTCTTTAAAGGTTAAAAATAAAAATAGTATACAATATATATCTCAAGCAATTATAGAGGCAGATAACCTTATTAAAATATTTAACGCCCTACTTGACATAGCTAGCTTTGAAAGTGAAAAAAAGCAGGACTTCAAATTAATAAAAATATCTTCCTTAATGAATTCTATAATTGAGATTTATAAGCCAGTTATAGAGGAAAAAAAGATTATTCTAAAAGATAATATTCAAAATAATCTTAAGTTATTTGGAAATAAGATATTATTAACACAATGCTTTACAAATATTATTGATAATGCCATTAAATATTCAAAAAAAAATAAAAATAGTTTTATAGAAATAAATTTATTTATTGAAAATAATTTAATCTACATTGAATTTAGAGATAATGGAGAAGGTATTGATGAAAAAGATTTTAATAGAGTATTTGACCGATTTGTAAGATTAGAAAAACATAGACAAACCCAAGGTAATGGTCTTGGGTTAAGTATGGTTAAAGCTATTTTAAAACTTCATGAAGCACCAATTTCACTATCTGATAATAAGCCAGGGCTTATTGTAACCATTATGTTTAAAAAAACTTAAGCAATAACATGCCCACCATCCACTCTAATAACACTTCCGGTCATAAAGGAACCTAATTCTGAGCATAATAATAATAATGCTCCATCAAGTTCTTCTGGTTTACCTAACCTTTTTTGAGGTATAGTTTCTATCATTTTTTTACCTTCTTTAGTATCAAAGAAATTTTTATTAAGGTCAGTTAAAATATAACCTGGTGCAATAGCATTTACCTGGATATTGTATTTAGCATATTCAAATGCTAAAGTTCTTGTTAAATGACTTACTGCTGCTTTTGACGCACAATATGAAGATAAATATTCACCTAAAACAATCTCTGCTGCAATTGATGATATATTTACAATTTTACCAGCTTTTTGTTTAGCTACTAATCTATTTGCAAAAACTTTGGAACAAGCAAAAACACCTCTTAAATTTGTATTCATTACACTATCCCAATCTTCAATTGAAGTTTTAAGTGATGATTTAGAAATAGCTATTCCAGCATTATTTATTAAAATAGATACTTCGCCATATTTTTTTTCAGCTTTATTAAATGCATTATTAATTGAATCTTCAGAATTTACATCCATATCAACAATATAACACTCTCCATTAGATTGCTTAATAATTTCTTGTGTTTCTAATAGTTTATCTTTATTTCTCGCTGCTAATACTACATTAGCTCCCATATTACTTAATACAGAACTAAACCTTCTTCCTAATCCTCTTGACGCTCCAGTAATCATAGCCGTTTTATTATTAAGCTTTATTTTTTCTAAAATAGCTGAATCATGCATATTTTTATCCTTTATTTTTTTTTCATTTAATATAATAATTACATACCATATGTAATATAAATTTTAAGGTCATAAAATGATAAAAATAGATATAGTATCTGATACAGTCTGTCCTTGGTGTTATATTGGAAAGAAAAGATTAGATAAAGCTATTGAAGATTACAAAGATCAAGAGTTTGAAATTAATTGGCATGCTTTCCAATTAAATCCAAATATGCCAATTGAAGGAATAAATAGAGAATTATATCTTTCTACAAAATTTGGAGGAAAAGAGAGAGCAGATAGTATCTATGAGCAAATAAAACAAACTGGATCTTCTTCTAATATTTCTTTTAATTTTAATGAAATTTCCATTATGCCTAATTCTTTTTATTCCCATATGTTAATAGAAATGAGTAAAGAACAAAATTTACAAAATAAAATAGCTGAATCATTATTTGATGCATTTTTTATTAAGGGTATAAATATTGGAAATTTAAGTGAATTAACCAATATAGCTATATCAAATAATATAAAAAATTTTAATGAGGACTTATTTAGGAATAGAAAAGATTTAAGAAATACAGTTCAAACATCAGATGAAAATTCTAGGTCTAAAGGCGTTTCAGGAGTTCCTTTTTTTATTATAAATAATAATTATGCTATATCTGGTGCTCAAGAGAGTGAAGTATTCAAAAAAATATTTGAAACTTGCTTATTAGAGAATGCAATTTAGTTATCTATTAAATCTTTAATTTGGAAAGTAATATCTTCTAATATATCAAGTCTTTCCTCTATACTATTCCATTTATAACTAACATTAATTTTTTGGTCAGTTCTTATTTTCATCTCATATATTGAAGATTTTAGCCACCCTATAAATTTTTCTGGATCTATATATCCATTACTTATAACCTCTAATGTTGCACCATTTATACCACTATCAATTCGCTGTATTCCAGCATATTCACAATTTAATTTAATTTTCATTACTTTTATTAAATAGTTGAGCTCTTTAGGAATAGCTCCAAACCTATCTATCAATTCAATACCAAAAGATACAAATTCATTATTTTCTTTTAAATTACCTAGTCTTCTATAAGTTTGTAATCTTACACTAAGGTCTAATATATAATTTTCTGGTATTAATGCGGGTGCTTGAATATTAATTTGAGGTAATATATTTTTTTTACTTTTTGTTATACCTTTCAAATCAGAAACAGCTTCATTCAGAAGTTGTTGGTATAAACTAACGCCTACTTCTTTTATCTGACCGGATTGTTCATCCCCTAATAAATTACCTGCACCTCTTATATCTAAATCATGTGCAGCTAAGCTAAATCCTGCTCCTAATCCCTCTAAAGACTGAATAGCATATAATCTTTTTTCTGCATTAGAGGTCATAGTTCTTTTATTACTTAATAAATAATATGCGTATGCTCTCTTATCCGATCTTCCTACCCTTCCTTTCAATTGGTATAATTGCCCTAGACCAAACATGTCAGCATTATAGATAAAAATTGTATTAGCATTTGGTATATCTAATCCATTTTCTATTATAGAGGTTGCAATTAAAATATTACATTTACCTTCATAGAAATCTATCATTGTATTTTCTATTTCGTTTGATGACATTCTACCATGAACAGAAGAAATAAAAGCATTATCAATTAAAGTAGAGATTTTATCATGAACCTCTTTTATATCTTTAATACGAGGAACAATAAAATATACTTGCCCACCTCTATGCAACTCTCTTTGAATTCCTTCTTTAATATTAAAATCATTAAAGGGAGTTACGAATGATCTAATAGGCAAACGTTCTTGAGGTGCGGAGGCAATTATAGACAAATCTTTAATACCTGATAAAGCCATATGTAATGTACGTGGAATAGGAGTTGCAGTTAAAGTTAAAATATGAGAATTTAAAGTTAAATTTTTTAATTTTTCCTTTTGACTTACTCCAAATCTTTGTTCTTCATCTACTATTACTAAACATAAATTTTTAAATAAAATTTTATCTGATAGTAAAGTATGTGTTCCAATAACTATATCTACTAAACCATTTTTTAAATCATTAGAAATAACTTTTTTCTCTTTATCTTTAGTTAATCTAGACATATGAGCTATAGAAATATTATCATCACTGAATCTTTTAGAGAAAGTTTCATAGTGTTGACGAGCTAAAATAGTAGTTGGTGCAATAACTAAAACTTGAGATTTCGATTTAGCTGCAATGTATGCAGCTCTCATAGCAACTTCAGTTTTACCAAATCCTACATCACCGCAAACTAACCTATCCATAGGTTGTTCTGAATTTATATCTTTTAAAACATCTTTTATTGCATCTAATTGATCATCCGTTTCATAATATTCAAATCTTGATACAAAATCATCATAATCATTAGTATTACAGGTTAATTTAATTGCTTTACCAAGCTTTCTTTCTGAAGCTATTCTAACTAAATTTTCTGCAACATCTCTAATTTTTTCTTTTACTTTTCGTTTTTTATTGTTCCACGTCTTACTTCCTAATTTATCAAGAACCGCTTCAGAATTCTTACTAGAAAATTTGCTTAAAAGATTAATATTCTGGACTGGAACTAATAATTTATCTTTTGATAAATATTCTAATTCTAAACAATCATGTTTAACATTATTAATACTTACAACTTTTAGTCCATTATACTTTCCCACTCCATATTCCAAGTGAACTAAATAATCACCAACTGTAAATGATTCTGCCTCTTCAAGTGCAATTTCTAATTTTTTAGATTTATTAATTCGCGAATATTTTTTTCCAAAAACATCAGTCTCTGATATTATTATATTAGCATCTATTTCAAAACCTTTTTCTAAATTACCAATTAAAAGAGAAATTTTCTTATTTGTACTAAAGTCTTTAATGTACCATGAATTATCTAAATCTAAATTATAGATACCGTATTTATTTAACTGTTCAGAAAATAATTTTCTGCTACCAATAGATTTACATGCAATAATAATTTTATAATCTTGTTCTATTTTATTATTTATAAAAGAAATTAAATCTTCAAATAAATCTGTTGATTTAACTTTTTTATTTAACCAAAAATTAGGAACATTTTTACCTTCTAAATTACTTTCAATTTTGGGGTTTCTAAACGGGGAAATTTTTATAGATAATTTATTAGAAATAAAGTTATTTAATTGAGTTTTATTAAGATATAATTCATTACTACAAATAGGCTTGTAACAATCTGTAACATTTTTATTTTTTATAGCCTCTTTAAAAGCTATATCTCGTGTGTTAAAGTAATCTTTTATATCATCAAAGCGCATTTCGCAATAATCATCAAATGAATTATCAAAAATATATGAAAAATTATCATCTAAAATATCAAAGATTGATTCAAGTTTTGGATAAAATAAACTAGCCCAGTGTTCTAAGCCAGGATAATGTATTCCTTGGGATATAGACTGAAAAAATTCATCTTGTGATGCATTACTTCCAAAGGTTTTTCTATAATTGTACTTAAATAAATCAATATTATCGGTATTTAATAGTATTTCAGAAATTGGTAATACTGTTACATTATTAATTGAAACTTTTGTAAGTTGAGTTGATGGATCAAAAAACTTTAATTCTTCCACTTCATCTCCAAAGAAATCAATTCTTATAGGATCTATATAATTAGGCGAGTAAATATCTACAATACCACCCCTAACAGCAATTTCTCCAATATCTATAACATTACCAGTCCTTCTATAACCTGCATCAATTGCATTTTTTACAAAGGTAGATAAATTTATTTCTGCGCCT
>JAQWLZ010000065.1 GCA_029247025.1 Alphaproteobacteria bacterium
AGGTTTTGCCATTGATACATGGGCAACTATTCCATCATTAAAAAAAGTTTTTTATTCTTGCAAATGTTCTATCAATAAACTGATCTATAATAACAAAGTCTCCTGGTTTTATAGATTCTTTAAGGCTTCCGACCGCAGATAATGATATTATATCTGTGACTCCTAATGATTTCAAACAATCAATATTCGCTCTATAATTTATATTTGATGGAAGTAGGTTATGACTTTTCCCATGTCTTGGAAGAAATGCAATATTTATATCATTTATAATACCTGTCAGAATTTTATCAGATGGATCTCCAAATGCTGATGATACACTTTGCCATTTAGCCTCTGATATATCATTTAAGTCATATATACCACTTCCACCTATAATTCCTAAAAAAGGTTTTTCTGCATTCATTTTACTTATCGAACACCTAATAAAATGATTTCAAAAATAAGAGTAGAATTAGCTGGAATTAATCCATTACCCACAGCTCTATTTCCGTATCCCATTGATGGAGGAATTACTAAACATCTTTTTCCATCTTCTTTCATTCCTATTAATCCTTCTTCCCAACCTTTAATAACCATACCTTGGCCTAACGCTAATTGGAATGGCATTCCTCTCTCTAAAGATGAGTCAAATTGACTACCTATGGCGTCACAATAATCTTTAGCTTCTTTTTTTGAATCATATAACCAACCAGTATAGTGAACAGCAACTTCTTTTCCATTAACAGCTATTCTTCCATTACCTACTTCAAGGTCAGTAATAATAAGTTCCTTTGGTTCTTCCATAGCAAATATATTATTGCACAAAATAATGAAAGTTAAAGCAATAAATAATAGCATCTTATAAGTTTTTAATATTAAATTGAATTGCATTTCAGGCTCCTATCTAAATTATTATAAAGAGTTTTTTAAAAATTCTATTGTTCTTTTATATGCTAAATCTCTTGATAGTTCATCATAACTGTCTCTTTGGTCACAAAAAAATCCATGGTCTGCATTTTTATAAGTATGAATTTCTATACTTGGTTCTTTATTTTGAGAAAAATCTCTAATTATATTTTGGTCTTTTTTATTAATTGTTTCATCTTTTTCACCTAAGTGAACTAAGGTAGGGCATCTAGGTGTTTTATCTAGAAAAGAAGATATTTGTGACCCATAAAAACATACTGAAGCATCTAATCCATATGCTGAACAAGCTGCCTTCCATGATAGAGATCCTCCATAGCAAAAACCTACTGTAGCTACATTATGAGATACCTTAAGATTAGCAATACAACTTAATATATCCATAGTAGGTAGATCCCATCCAGACTTACCTTTTAATTCTTTACCTTTTTCAATACTAGTTGCAGAGTAATCTAAACTAACATCATTTTGAACTCTATAAAATATATCAGGTACCCATGTTATAAATCCCTCTTTTGAAAATTTATTGGCAATATCTTTGATATGGTCATTAACTCCAAATATCTCTTGAATTAAAACTATAGCACCTATTCTTTCGATGGATGGTTCATATATATAAACAGGTATATCTTTATCATCAGCTGACTTTATATTAATCTTATTATTCATCTTTTATTCCAATATTTCTATACGTTAAACCTAAATACAATAATATCACCATCAATGACAATATATTCTTTTCCTTCTGTCCTGATATATCCATTCTCTCTAGCTTTTTGCTCTCCTCCTAATTTAATATAATCATTAAAAGAGATGGTTTCAGCTGCAATAAAACCTCTAGAGAAGTCATCATGTATTTTACCAGCAGCGTCTTTTGCTATAGTTCCTTTTTTAATTGTCCATGCTCTGACTTCTTTAGGTCCTGCTGTAAAATAAGTTACTAAATCTAATAGGTCATAGCCAGTTTTAGCTAATTTTTCTAATCCAGATTCTACTAAATTCAAAGCTATTAAAAACTCCTTTCTTTCTTCGATATTAGAAATTTCTGAAATTTCAGACTCTAATTTTGCAGACATTGTTATTGTTTTTATACCTTTGGAGGCACCTAATTTAGTTAACTCTTGAGAATAATTATTCCCATTAACTGAGGATTCTTCATCAACATTAGCCACAAATAAAACTGGTTTAAAAGTTAGTAAATTTAATTGTTTAACAATAATAAAGTCATCCTTGGAAAAATTAATTTCTCTAGCAGGTTTTCCATCTTCAAGTTGATCAATAACTTTTAATATTATTTCAAAAATTAATTTTGCTTCTTTATCTCCTGCCCTAACTTTTTTTTCTATCGAGTTTTTTCTTTTATTTAGAGTTTCAAGATCTGAAAGCATCAGTTCTGTTTCTATTACTTCTATATCGTTTATAGGGTCAATTTTATTATTAACATGAGTTATATCATTATCTTCAAAGCATCTTATTACATGGCAAATAGCATCAACTTCTCTAATATTAGCTAGGAATTGATTACCTAAGCCTTCTCCTTTACTGGCTCCTTTTACTAGTCCAGCTATATCAACAAAATCAACATAAGTTGGTATAATTTGATTAGGGTTATTTATTTTAGCTAATTCATTTAATCTACTGTCAACTAATGCAACCCGACCGATATTGGGTTCAATAGTACAAAAAGGATAATTTTCTGCGTTAGCGGAGTTAGTTTCAGTTAAAGCATTAAATAGTGTTGACTTTCCAACATTAGGTAAACCTACAATGCCGCAATTAAAGCCCATAATTTTAACTCCTAGCTATATTTTTTGACAAAATTTGTGGTAAATTATCAATATTATTAATAATTAACTCTATATTTGAACAAATTACATTAATTAAATTATTAACGCTTATTAATTCTTCTTTATTAAAGTCCCCTAAAACATAATTATTTACAAGGCTTTTATCTCCAGGGTGCCCTATTCCAATTCTTAGCCGAACATAGTCTATTCCTATATGCGAATCTATACTTTTAAGCCCATTATGACCTCCTGAGCTTCCTCCTACTTTTGTTCTTATATCTCCAATATTTAAGTCTAAATCATCATGTATTACAATAATTTGTTTATTTTGAAGTTTATAGAACTTTTTTATATGACTTAAACTTTGTCCTGATAAATTCATAAATGTTTGAGGCTTAACAAGTAGTAATGGATTATCATTTAGTTGATTTGTAATAATATGTGCTTGAAATTTGTTTTTAAAATTAGAAAAAGAATACTTTCGTGCAATACTATCAATAACCATAAACCCTACATTATGTCTATTCATACTATACTTAGTTTCTGGATTACCAAGCCCAACTAAGACTAACACTAATTTATTCCCAATCTATAAATTAATTATTCTTCTTTTTTTGCAGTTTCTTCAGAAGGTTTTTCTTCATTAGAAGAAGTAGTTTCACCTTCAGTAGTTTCTTCATCACCTTCCTCATCTTCAGAGGTTTCTTCTTCTGAAGTTAAGGCTGCAGGGGCTACAACGCTTGCAATGATGAAATCTCTGTCTGTAATAGTTGGAGTAACTCCATCAGAAATATCTTTTATATCACTGAAGCGAATTGAGTCACCTAGCTCAAGTCCAGTTAAATCAATAACAAATAATTCTGGAATATTAGATGCAGGACAAGAAACTTCAATATTATACCTAACAATATTCAAAATTCCTCCTTTTTTAATACCAGGACATTCTTCTTCATTTTCAAATTTAACAGGAACTTCAATAGTCACTTTTGTATTTTTACTAACTCTTAAAAAATCTATATGTTCTGCTTTATCAGTAACTGGATGTAAGGAAATTTCTTGAGGTAAAACTCTTATACTTTCTTTATCTATTTCTAAATCACATAACCTATTAAAAAAACCTTCTTTTCTTAACTCAGTATTTAAATCTCTTTCACTTATTGAAATAGCTAATGATTCTATTTTATTTCCATAAATTATAGCAGGAATTCTTCCTTCTCTTCTAAGTGTTCGTGATTTACCTTTACCTACAGATTGTCTTTTTACTGCTAAAAGGTTAGATGTCGCTACCATTGTTTACTCCTATTACTGTAATTACTTTTATTCTTAAAATCTATATTTAGTCAAATAAACTAGAAACCGAACTATCTGAACTAATTCTTTTAATAGCCTCCGCTATTAGTGGAGCTAGGTTTAATATACGTATGTTACTTGCGTCAAGGATTAATTTAGTAGGTGCAATACTATCTGTGATTACTAGCTCATTCAATTTAGAAGTTTTTATTCTTTCTACAGCTGGTCCAGATAAAACTCCATGCGTAATATATGCTGAAACACTTTTTGCTCCAGATTCAATTAAAGCTTCTGCTGCGTTACATAAAGTTCCTGCCGTATCAACTATATCGTCAACTATTATACAATCTCTACCTTTGATATTTCCTATTATATTCATTACTTCTGATTCGTTAGCTTTATCTCTTCTTTTATCTACTATAGCTAAATCACCATTTATTCTTTTTGCTATACCTCGTGCTCTTACAACTCCACCAACGTCTGGAGATATAACGACTAAATCCTTATTTTTATAATTATCTAATATATCTTTTGTTATAACTGGTGCAGCATATAAATTATCTACTGGTATATTAAAAAACCCTTGAATTTGTCCTGCGTGTAAGTCAATTGTTAATAATCTATTTATTCCAGCCGTAGTAAGTATATCTGCAATTAATTTAGCAGATATTGGTGTTCTTGGTCCTACTTTTCTATCTTGTCTAGCATAACCAAAATAAGGAATAACAGCAGTTACAGTATTAGCAGATGCTCTCTTTAGTGCGTCAATAGTAATTAATAGTTCCATAACATTATCATTAGCAGGCATAGAGGTAGATTGAATTACGAATATATTCTTACCTCTAATATTTTCATTAATTTCTACAAATACTTCTTGGTCTGAAAATCTAGTTACAGATACATCAATAATTTCTACTTTTAACTCTTTACTAATTTCTCTGGCAAGAATTGGATTGCTATTACCTGAAATGATATGCATATTTTTAGCCTTATAAATTTAATAAATTATTAACATAAATTGGAATTGTTTATATGTTAAAACTTATATTAAATCTATCTATTTTTAAAGGTTTATTATCATATTAAGCTCAGTTAGAGACATTTCAATTATTTTTGTTGATATTTCTTTCCACACATATTGAATAACAGACTTTTTTATTATGTTCTCTTGTTTAATAGAACCTATAAATTGATTTTTTTCGTTAAATATTTCCCAAATAACGCTAATATTAACTCGCTCATTATCTATTTCATCAAAACTAAAATTTATTTTTAAAGAGGAATACTTTTTTATATCGTTATAAATGTCATCTTTTTTATCTATTATTTTAAGAGAGTTTGAAGAGAATAAACTACGTAATGTTTGATTAAAAACATTTTTAAGCTTTTTATCATTCTTTAAACCACTTATCTTTAAAATCTTTACATAAGTATCATTATTTAATTTAAAAATATTTTTTTCAATAAAACTGGTGATTTTATCTGAAATTATATTTTGGATGTTTGAATCATTAATATTGTCATTAGGCAATATTATTTCTAATTTCATATTATTATTTATAGAACTATTAATATTAAATATAATCTTTATTTTATCAGTTTTAGAATATTTAATTAATGTAGCTTTAACTATGTAATCATTTTTATTATAGTATTGATAACTAGTTAAAATATTTTTTTTTAAAAGGTTATTATAAATACGTTTCTTAATGTCTAAATTTACTTTTTCTGAAACTCCAATAATATTATCAATAAAAATTATTGAATTGATAGGATTATGAATGGGTGAATTTGTTTTAGAGTTTTGAAAAGGCTTGTTAATTTGAAAACAACTACAAAGAAAAAAAATACATAAGATATATTTTAAAGTATTTCTCATCGTTTAACTTTAATTGAAATAGTAGAAATCATTCTTCCACAATCTTTTAAGTTATTTTTATAGTTCCTTCTATAACTAAAGAAATTATGTTCTTCTATAAATGTGTCATTATTAGTATTCGATATATTTTTTTCTATTATCCCTTTATCTAAAGCTTGGTCTTTAATATATTGAGGTAGATCAAATTTATATTTATTTGGAAAAATATTACTAAAATATTTATTATTTTTAATATTTTCTTTAGTAAATTTTTTATAAAAATCTTTTTGTACCTCATAAGATTCAGGTCCTATACATGGTCCAATTGCAAACCGTATATTTTTTATTTCTGACTTCATGCCAATAAAGGAATCAACTGTATTAGATAAAATATTTTTAATTGCCCCTCTCCAACCAATATGAATAGCTGCAATTATATTTCTTACAGGATCAAATGCTAAAACTGGAGCGCAGTCTGCTGTTAATACACCTAAAACTATATTTGGTTTATTAGTTATTATTGCATCAGCATCAATTTTAGAGGTGATTTGTTTTGTATTATTAACTACAAAAATTTTATTGCTATGTACTTGATTAACTATTTTTAGATTTTGAATATCTAATTTATGATAATTACACACTAATCTTCTATTATTATAAACATTTCTTTTTAGGTCATTTGAACTATAGCTACAATTTAAACTGAAATTATATTTATCAGAATAGCCACCATTTTTAGTAAAAAAACCATGAGTTATATTTTTAAAATTTAAGTTATTACTTAATATAGGTAATATTTTATTACTTTGCATTTTAAAAGCCAGCTGGGTGTATTGATTTACTTGATGTAATGACCATAGCATTAAATAAGCTGCCCATTTCTTTTTCTGAAGTTAATCTATTACAACCATTCAAAATTAAATCTTTTTTATCAGGATTGTTTTTTATTAATTGTTTACATCTAATATTGATTCCTAAATTCTTTAAAAAGTCTTTTTGTTTTATTGGGCCAAAGACATTAGCTTTAAGCTCTTTTGCAATTTTTATGATAAGTTTGAAGTCTACTTTTGTAGATAAATCACATTTTCCCGGTTCTAAAAGTGGATTTATATATTTATGGTCTTTAACGGCTTGAAGTGAGCCAAAATTATCTTCTTTATTTAAAGCATAATCAATTATTAAAAAAATTCCTCCTTGTTCTAATATTCTTTTAATTATTGAAGTAATAATATTTATAGTTGCAGGACTAAATTCTATAATTTGATTGTTTTTTAGATATTCAGGTAAAATAGTTTCATATGGACTAGGGTTCTTGTCATAAATAAACTGTAAATCATTATTGGAGTTAATATCAATCAATCTTTCGTGCCAATTGTTATTAATTTTAATAAATTGATGAGTAGGAAGAGCATCAAAAAATTCATTTGCATAAAGCATAGAAAATCCATTAGGTATTTTATTTATGTCATTATATGATTGAGAGTTTGGCACATTAAATTTTTGTTTTTTGATTAATGATGAAGAGCTTTCTATAAAAATAGGTTTAATTTTTTCTGACAGAATTTTATCAATTTGATTAGTGGCTCTCAGTGCATCTTTCATCATAGTGCCATTACCTCCACCTAAATCTACCAATATGGGAAAATTAGGTTTTTTACATTTATAATAATAATCTATAAATGCTAATCCTATTAGTTCTCCAAATATTTGACTTATTTCAGGAGAAGTAATGAAATCACCTTTAGCACCTATTACGTTATTTTTATTATAATATCCATGCTTAGGAGCTAATAAACAATCAGACATATAATCTGAAACCGTAATTGGTCCATGTAATTTTATTTTTTTTAAAAAATGTTCTTTCAAAATTTATTCTTTTTTTTTCTATTTTTTTTTATACAAGTAAATACCTAAAATTAATAGAGGTATTGATAATGCCATTCCTATTGTGTAGTTGTAATACAAAGCACCTATATGTCTGTCAGGTTCCCTGAAAAATTCTATAAAAATTCTAGAAGCAGCATATAAAATACAAAATACACCTGAAATTTTTCCAGGTGTGTTTAAAATCTTAGTTTTATGGATAAAGTAATATAATATTATAAATATTATAACTCCTTCAAAAAATGCTTCATATAACTGACTAGGGTGCCTAGAATTTGGTCCTGCGCATTTAAATATTATTGCCCATGGTAATTCAGATTGTTTGCCCCATAATTCACCATTTAAAAAATTCGCAATTCTTCCCAAAAATATTCCAATTGGAGCAGCAGCACATATTAAGTCTGTCAAAGAAAGAAATTTTAAATTATTATTTTTTGAATAGAAAAATGTAGAGACTGTTATTCCAATTAAACCTCCATGAAATGACATACCTCCTTGCCACACAAATAAAATCTTTATAGGGTCATAGACATAATAAGGTAAATTATAAAATATAATATACCCTAATCTTCCTCCAATTATAATTCCAAGCATTGCCCATATCAAAAAATTTTCTATATGCTTATTATTTATAGAGTTTTTATAATATTTTAAATTTATGATATTTTTTAAATATATTTGACCTAATATTAATCCAAATATATATGAAAGTGCATACCATCTAATTTCTAAAGAAAAAATAGAAAATCCTGATGTGTATCCTATCGAACAGGCCGAATCTGTAAGTTTTAAAAATTGATCTAGCATTTTTTATTTATATTGATCATCTGAAAGAAGATAATTAGTAATATAGTCATAAACGCCTTTTTCTAATGATAAAGCATTGATTTTATATCCTTTTTTTCTAATTTTATTCATATTAGCTCTAGTATGATATTGATATTGGTGTTTTATATTTTCTGGCATTTCAATATACGTAATTTTTGGTGATACATTGATTGCTTTAAACATTGAATTTACTAAGTCTTCAAAAGATCTTTCAATACCAGTTCCACAGTTAAATATTCCAGAAATGTTTTTATTATCAATCAGCCAGTTTATAAGAGATATACAATCATCTACATAAATAAAATCTCTTGTTTGTTGTCCATCTTCATATTTATTATTATAGGACTTAAATAATTTTACATTTCCAGTTTTTTTATATTGATCCATAGCATGTTTCACTACTGATTGCATACTTTCTTTATGATATTCATTTGGTCCGTAAACATTAAAAAATTTTAATCCAACCCATTGCGGAGGACAATTATTTTTCTTTGCTTCTTTAATAGCATATCTATCAAATAAATATTTAGAAAGACCATAAATATTTAGTGGTTTGTATGTTTTACTTTCTGAATCATCGAAACCTTTTGATCCATCACCGTATGTTGCAGCAGAGGACGCATAAAGAAATCTAACTTTATTTTTAGTGCACCATTTCCATAAGTTACGAGTAAACCTTGTATTTATATTATAAATTAATCTAAAGTTTGTTTCGGTAGTAGATGAATTAGCTCCCATATGAATAACTAATTCTATATTATTATTTTTATCTAAATATTTAAAAATATTTTCAGGAGAAATTATATTTTGGTAAATAAGTTTAGTTATGTTTTTATTCTTACTTTTATGATTTAGCCAATCACATATAATTATATTATGAATACCTTTATTATTTAAAGATGAAACAATATTTGAACCAATAAAGCCAGCTGCACCTGTAACTAAAATCATAATATAACCTTTGTATATTTATATTTATATTTTTAAATATTTAATTATATAAAAATTATATATACTACCATGAAAATATGTAACTTTTTATAAAAATTTAAGGATATAAAATGTCAAAAAAAGAATTTATTAAAGACGATATGGTAAAAATACTGGGAGGAGCAAGCTCTGCATTAGGAGTTTTGAAAGATGAAGTTGAAGAAAGAATAAAAGATAAAGTCGAAAAAGTGATATTAAAATTAGATTTAATTAATAAGAAGGATTTTTTGATTGTTAAAAAAATGGCTGAAGAAGCAAGAATACAAAATGAAAAACTAAGTAAAAAAATTAATTCATTAGAAAAAAAAATAGTACTTCTAAATAAAAAATTAAAAAAATAAGTCCTTAGCTTTTACTGATTCTCATATAAATAATAAAAGTTTAAATATAATACCGTTAATTTGCATAATTTATTTGTTTAAAACTCATATAAGCTATTGTTTTTATTAATATTTATTTTGATTGCTTTTATATTCTATGATTGATTTGCACTTTGTGTCAGCTTTTGAGAATATACTGTATATAGATGTTATTTTTTTTTAAATACTATATTTGGTATAAAAAGGTTGATTATGAGAGTTCTCTTATCAGATTCAGAAAATAATAACTTAAATCCGTTAGATTTAATTGAAGATGTAGTAGTTTCTAATGACTGGCCTCATAATAGGCCAGATAATGATACTTTATATGTTGAGGTAGCAGGAGAGTGGTGTGATTACCAGTTAACTCTAGCTTGGAGTAATGATAATAAGTTACTACAATATACTTGGACTTATAATATTAAAGTTCCTTTTAAGAAGCACAACTCGTTATATGCATTATTAAATAAGATAAATTTAAATATTAGCGTAGGACATTTTGAACTATGGATTGAAGATGGCTATCTGATGTATAGAAACTCTTTATTAAGTTTTGACTTTTCATCTATTACTCCTGAAATAATAGAAAGTATTTTATCTTCTTCTTTAGCTGATTGTGATAAGTATTATCCTACATTTCAATTTCTCTTATGGGGAGATAAAAACCCAAATCAAGCTATAGAAGCTACATTATTAGAGACTCAGGGTGAGGCTTAGTATATTTAGTGCTTAAATTCCCAGTTTTATTTATAGGTTGTGGTAATATGGGTTCATCTATTATAGATGGAATTCTATCAAATCAAGTAATGAAGAAAAGTGATATATTCATAATAGAGCCAAACTTAAAAAAGAGACGTTCTTTAAATAAAAAAGGTTTAAGTGTATACAGTAGTATTAGTGAGTTAGATATTAAGAAATTAGGTATAAAAGCATTATTAATTGCTGTAAAACCTCAAATAGTTAAAAAAGTAGCCTATGAAATTAAAGATTATATAAATACTAACCAAATAATAATTTCAATAGTAGCTGGCAAAAAAATAGAATTCTATAAAAATATTTTTGGAGAAAAAATTTCTATAATACGTGTAATGCCCAATACTCCTGCAAGTTATGGAAAGGGAGTAACAGCCATTTATCCATGTGAAAAAACGAATAATTCAAATTTAAAAAATACTAAAAGAATATTTTCCGCTGTTGGAAAAGTAGTGGAGCTGAAGCAAGAAAGTAAAATGGATATTGTTACTGCTATTTCTGGAAGTGGGCCAGCATATGTATTCCTTTTAATAGAGTATTTAATCAAAACTGCAGTTAATAATGGATTAGATAAAAAAACTGCAACAATATTAGTTAAAGAAACTTTATTAGGAGCAAGTCATATGGCGTCAACTTCTTCTAAATCACCAGAAATATTGAGAATAGATGTTACTAGTCCAGGAGGAGTAACAGAAGCAGCACTGAAGGAGTTTAATAATAATAGTATATTTCTTAAGACTATAGATAGGGCTATTAGTGCTGCAGTAAAGAAATCTATTAAATTATCTTCTTAATAAAATTTTAAGAGTTAACTTGATACTTTTTTATATAGAAGTATTTTATAATATAAAAAAGCGAATGGTGTAAAGTGTCTGATAAAGAAATAAAAGATAGGTTAGTTTCAGTTGCTATAAAGGAATTAATAGCAAATAGATGGAATAATTTAGATATGAAAAAATTGTCTAGGTTATCTAAATCTCCTTTGGAAGATGTATTACTAGTATGTAGTTCCAAGCATAAATTATTAGATTATTGGTCTGATAAAATAAATTTTGAAATGGTAAAGAGTTTATCTTTAAAAGAATTACAGCAAGTTTCAAAAAAAGAAAGAGTTTTAGAATTAATGTTATGTCGTTTTGATGTTATAAAATCTAGACCTAAAGAGGTTAATGCTCTAATTAAATTATCAAAAAGAAGTTTAATAGAATCTTCTTACAGCTTTAATCGAGCTGTAAAAGGTATGAAATTAATATTAGATTATTCCGATATTTCAACAAAAGGATCTTTAGGATTAATTAAAGTAAAAGCATTAACAATAATATGGTTGTTATCATTAAGAGATTGGAATAACGGACAAGTCCCTAATGAAGAAGCATTAATGGCTATTCTTAATAAACGTTTATCTTTTGCTGAAAAAGTAAATCAAATGTTATCATAATTTTTAGATAGGAATTGATAGTATTGCTTTTAATCCACCTAAATGTGACTTATCTAATTTTATTTCACCACCATGGCTTCTAGCTATATCTCTTGCAATAGTAAGGCCTAATCCCAAACCGCCAGTAGAGAGGTTTCTTGAATTTTCTATTCTGTAAAATGCCTTAAATACCGAAGTATAATCTTCTTTTTTAATTCCAGGACCATTATCATCAATAATAATAAGGGCATTTTTATCTTTTTTTATTAAGGAAATTTCTACTATTTTACTTTCTCTACATGCGTTAGATGTCAAATTAGTAATGGCTCTTCTTAAATCATTTATTCTTACTTTAGCATCAATTGTTTCAATTTTTTTAGGTGAAATAATATCATCATTTCTTTTAGCGTCTAATATGATACTTCCTACAAGTTTAGATAGATCTGATTTAACACCTATCTCTAATTCTTTTTCTTTAATAAATGATAAATATGCTTCTAACATTTGCTCCATCTGATTCACATCTTCCTTTAAGCCAATTTTATCTTCATTTGAAGAGAGCATTTCAATTTGAAGCTTCATTCTAGTTAGTGGAGTTCTTAAATCATGACTTACTCCAGCTAGCATGTTTGTTCTTTGTTCAATATGTAGCCTAATTCGTTCTCTCATATCTAAGAAAGCATGAGTTACTTGTCTAACTTCATCGGCCCCTCTAGGTTTTAATGCATAAAAAGTATCACCTTTACCAAAGGCATCTGCAGCATTAGATAGTTCTTTTAAAGGACTAATTTGTCTTCTGAGGAAAAATATTGCTAAACTAAGAAGTAAAAGAGATGATACCAACATAACTGCAATAAAAATATAAGTTGTAGAGCTATATAGCCTTTTTTTAGAAATCTCAGTTAATAAAACTTTATTTGGAAGTTGAACATAAATCATAACTTTATTTGAAGATATAGTTGTATTGAAAGTATGAGAAAATTTTATTCTTTCTTTTAAAGATTTAGATAAAGCACGATCTAATCGTGTTTTTTTAGGATGTAATAATTCATTTTCTTTAAGAATAGTATTTGGAAGAATTTTTATTTTAGCACCGAAGAAATTTGCAGAGTCTTCTATTATTTGTTTTTCTATAATATGATTCTCTTCAGCGAGAATAATTTTATCCGATATTAAAGCTATTTCCCCTGCAACAGCTAGTACAAGTCTTCTTCCTACATCATCCCAATGCCTTTCAAAGAAAAAATATCCTAAAAAAATTTGTAAAAAAATTAATGGTAAACCTACAATAAATAAAGATCTCCCAAACAGACTTTTGGGCATAATATCTCTTAATCTCATTGGTGATCCAAAGTATTCTGAGGCAAGGAGTATCCTTTTCCCCTAATAGTTAATATATTTAATGGACTCTTTGGATTATTTTCTATTTTTTTTCTTAATCTACTAATAGTAATATCAATTCCTCTAGATCCTAATTTTAAATTATTTATCAAAACGTATCTATCGATCGTATTTCCTTTTCCTTCTACTAATATTTTGAGGAGTTCATTTTCTTTAGAAGTTAAAGTTATTTTATTATTATTTTTCCATACTGTTGATATATCTGGATTGTATAAAATATTGCCAAATTTAATTAATTTATTGTCATATGTAGATGATAATTTATTCTCTTCAGTTCTTCTTAAAACAGCTTTAATTCTTAGAAGCAATTCCTGTGGCTCAAATGGTTTTCCTAGATAATCATCAGCTCCTTCTTCAAAACCAACAATTCTATTCTTAGTTTCTTTCATAGCAGAGAGCATTAGTATTGGAGTATTATATTTTTGCCTAATAAACTTTAATAATTCAAGACCATTTTCTCCTGGCATCATTATATCTAGAATTATAATGTCATAAGATACAACACTAATTTTTTTTCGGGCAGAACTGGCATTTATTGCAGTATCAACAAAATGATTATTATCAATTAGAAATTTCTCTAATAATTCATTGAGTTTTTTATCATCATCAACTACTAAAATGTGTGCGGAAAAATCAATATTTTTAAATTTATTTATCATTACAATAATTTAACTTTAATCTATATATTAAGTCCATAAACTTATTTTTTTAAATTTAAATATTTTTTAATGATTTTATTGATAAAATATGAAACTAATATTAATCTACATTTTTTTGTATATCTTTTGCTAGTCTCAGGGAGGATTTTTATATGGAAGACTTTAGTCTTAATGAAGGTTTTATTTGGTTTGATGGAAAATTAGTAGATTGGAAAGAAACCAAAATCCATGTACTAACTCATGGACTACATTATGCTTCGTCTGTATTTGAAGGTGAAAGATGTTATGATGGAAAAGTTTTTAGAGAATTAGAGCATACTAAAAGGTTACACCATTCTGCAAATACTTTAGGTTTTACAATTCCTTACAATGTAGAAGAAATCTGTGAAATAAGAAAAATTGTATTAGACGCAAATAATATTAAAAATGGTTATGTAAGACCTATTGCATGGAGAGGCAGTGAAATGATGGGTATTAGTGCTCAAAAAAATAAAATTCATCTCGCTGTAGCAGCCTGGGAATGGCCTAGTTACTATACTCCAGAAGCAAGACTTAAAGGTATTAAACTACAGTTAGCAAAATGGAAAAGGCCATCTCCAGAAACAGCACCAGTTTCTACAAAATCTGCAGGACTTTATATGATTTGTACACTTGCAAAACATGAAGCTGAAAGAAATGGTTGTGAAGATGCTTTAATGTTAGACTATAGAGGATACATTGCAGAAACTACAAGTGCTAATATATTTTTAGTAATAAATGGCGAAATACATACGCCTAAAGCTGATTGTTTTCTAAATGGAATTACTAGACAAGAAGTTATTAAAATAGCAAAGGATAAAGGTATAAAATTATTTGAAAGGCATATTAAACTTGAAGAGTTATCAATGGCGGATGAAGTTTTTTGTACTGGCACAGCTGCTGAAATTACGCCAGTTAGTAAAATAGATGATTATAATTTTAAGCCTGACGAAGTATGTAAATTAATGATAGAGGAATATAATAAAGTAACTGGTCAGATTAAATTATAATTACCATTTATTTGCAGCTTCTAAATCACTTTTTTTTTCTTCTACCCAGATCTTTCCTTTATTAGATTCTTCTAGTTTCCAAAAAGGAGCTTTAGTTTTTAACCAGTCAATTAAAAACTCACAAGATTCTAAAGCATCAGCTCTATGTTCTGAAAATGTAGCTACAAGAACTATTTGATCGCCTGGATAAAGCTTACCATATCGATGAATAATCAAACTATCTACTAAATTCCATCTAACTTTTGCTTCATTATTAATATTTTCTAATTTTTTCTCAGTCATTATAGGATAATGTTCTAATGTCATAGATTTTAATTCGGAATTATTTCCTTCTCTAACTTTACCAATAAATAAACCTATACCTCCAATATTTTTATTTAAAGAGGAAATATCTTTTATTTCTTGGTTAACATTAAAATCATCTTTTTGGACTTTAATCATATATTTATCCTCCTGTCATAGGAGGAAAAAAAGCTATTTCGTCATTATCATTAATTTTATTATCTAGATTAACTACTTCCATATTAACTGCACATCTTATAACTGATAAATCTTCAAAAGCTTTATTGTATTTTTCATTTTTGTTCTTGAGATAGGTAATTAAATCTATAACTGAATCTATTTTTTTATTAATAATTAAATTTTCTGATTCAATTCCTATTTGATCTTTAACCCAAGAAAAATATTTAATATGCATTTTAATCTTTCTTAATTTTGTTTAGTACAATAATACTTTTTATAACATATTTATAGCCAGTATATATAGTTAAAATAGTTGTTATATATAAAAATATTGTACCAACTTGATATATTTTTGCAGAATATTCAATACTTAGGGGTATTAAAGTTAGAATAAAAATAGCTATAAATTGGAATGTAGTCTTAATTTTTGATAAGAGTGTTACATTTAAAATTTCTGATTGTTTATAAATTGCTAACGCTTCTCTTAAACCAGATATAATAATTTCTCTAACTATTATAATTGCGACTATGATAAAGTTTGCTCTTGCATCTGAAACAAAGGTTAACAAAACTGTACAGGTAAATATTTTGTCAGCTATAGGATCTAATGTTTTGCCTATTATACTCTCAGAATTTAGCTTTCTTGCTAAAAAACCATCAAAGTAATCACTTAATGAGGAATATATAACTAATATTAATGAAAAATAATAATAATCAAAATAAAATAATATAAGCCATAAAGGACAGCATGCTAGCCTACTAAAAGTAAGTATATTTGGTATATTTTTCAATTTAAACATAACTTATAATTTATAATTTCTTGACTCTTATTACAAATATTTAACTATTAATTATATTTTTCGTCATTAAAAAAATTAAATATTTCATTTGATAAATTTGAATTAATACCTTTTGTAGAGCTAAGATCTTTAAGGGATGCTTCAGAAATATTTTTAACTGATCCAAATTGCATCATTAATGATTTTCTTTTTTTGGGTCCAATTCCTGGTATATCACTTAATATTGACTTCTTAATTTTTGATAAATATTTTTTTCTTTGAGATGTTATAGCAAATCTATGTGCCTCATCTCTCAGCCTTTGAATGAAATATAACACAGGATTATTTTTATCTAAGATTAGAGGATTTAGTTGCTTACTGTTTTGCACTAATTCTGGCATATATGATTTAATATTTGAAAAATGTATTTTTTCTCTACCTGCATTTCTATCTTTACCCTTTGATACACCAATAACTGTTACATCTTTAATTTTAAGGCTATTTAGTACATTACAAGCTATATTAACCTGTCCTTTTCCTCCATCTATTATTATTAAATCGGGTAATATAAACTCTGAATTATTAGTTAATTTTTTAAACCTTCTATAAAAAACTTCTTCTATCATTCCATAATCATCATTTCCTTTAAATACTCTTATATTGTTTTTTAAATTAAATTTTCTATATTGATTTTTTTCAAATCCTAGATTTGATGATACAACCATTACTCCCATCATATTTGCGCCATTAAAGTGAGAATTATCATAAATTTCAATTCTACTAAGAGTAGTATTAATTTTTAATAAATTTGCTAAAGATTTAAGTAAATTAGAATATGAGTTAAATTCTGATATTTTTTTCGCTAACGCCCGCTTAGCATTATCGATTCCCATTTTTATAGCTTTTTTATTCTCTCCTTTTACAGGACATAAAATTTTTGTTTTAATTCTATGCTCTAGATAGAAAGCTTTTTCAATAATTTTATTGTTATCAGGTAAATGGCTGACTAAAATTAAAGGTGGTGGAAGTTGATTTATATAAAACTGAGGTATGAAACTATTTAAGATCGAATTGAGTTCGGTTTCCTCTATAAATTTAATAAAATGTGTTCTATTACCAAAGTTTTTTCCAGCCCTAAAGAAAGAGACTTGTATTGCAAAATAAATATTACTTTTATTAATAAAATCTTTATTAGTTTTATTATTATCTACACAAGTAATCGTAAAAATATCAGCATCTTTAATGTTTCTTAAGTCTGCCCCTTCTGCTTTCTGAATAAAATTTAATGCTCTTATTCTATCCCTTAATATAGCTGCTTCTTCATAATGAAAATTCTTAGATGCTAATTCCATTTCTTTTTCTAATTTTGGTTGTAAATTATTATTTTTTCCTAAAAGAAATAATTTTGCATCTTTTACTATTTTTGCATAATTATTTTCATTAATTAATTTTGCACAAGGACCTGAACACCTTTTTATTTGATATTGCATACAAGGTCTTTTCCTATTTTTAATTTCAAAATCACTGCATGTTCTCAAGGGAAAAGCTCTTTGCATAGCATTTAGTGTTTTATGAACAGCATCTACTGATGCGAAAGGACCAAAATAATCGCCTTTTTTATCTAATTTTTTTCCTCTAGCTTTAATAATTTGCTGCCAACTATGGTCTTGTCTTAATAGAATATAAGGATATGACTTATCATCACGAAGTAAAATATTATATTTTGGTTTATGTTTTTTAATCATATTTGCTTCTAAAATTAGTGCAGAAGCTTCATGGTCAGTAGTTATATAATCTATAGAATCTATATGAGATACCATTCTTTGTATTCTAACTGACATGTTAGATTTTTTAGTATAGGAACTAAGTCTTTTAGAGAGATTTTTTGCTTTACCTATATACAATATATTTTTATTCTTATCATACATAAAGTATACACCAGGAGAATTACTTACTTTAGATAAGTAATTTTTTACTAATTCTGATCCTGCCTTAAAGCTAGAAGCTGAAATCATAATTGATCCTTATTTTTTCATCTAGATAATATATAAATAAATTTTATATATAAATTATTATATTTATATATTGACTATTTTTATAATTAAATACTATTAGAATTTTATAAAAGCACTGGAAATCTGCCATAAAAAAAGTATCCACCGAATCTGTGGATAAGTAGGTGGATATCATAAGTATTTATATTAAAAATTACTAGAAATAAAGGCGGTTTATATAAGTTGCTTATTTTTTAATCATACACTTTAAATTAGCAGAAAACTGGGGTTTTTTATCATGGTTTTGTTGAAAAAGTAAATAATAATTCATAATTTTTGAAAAATTTCATCTAATAAAATATTATTTGTTGAAAAAAAACTTAAAAATCAATTATTTATAGTAAAAATATATAAATAATTATTTCTTTAATAGAACTTCTACACCTACTTCTGTTTTACCAGAAATTATATCAGGTTTTTTTAATGAAACGTGGACTGATATGGCAGTTTCTAATTTAAGACACTCTTGAGCTATATCTTCTGCAACTGTTTCAGCAAGAAATTTATGATTTTTTTTTGAAATTTTATTTATAATAATAATAATTTCTTCATAAGAAAGTACATTTTTTATTTTATCATGATGTATATTTATATTTACCTCTAACGTAACATCTATAATAACTCTTTGTGCATTTATCTGTTCTTTAGGATATACTCCTAGTCTCATCAATGTTTCAAAATTATTTACTTTAACCCATCTTTGCATTTCACTCATTTAAAATTAATCTTCCTTATAATTATTATTATTAGATTGTGCCCATCCTAAATGTTGACCACTATCTAAGGCTATCATTTGACCTGTCATAGATGGGCTATGGATTATGAGTTCTATAAAGGAAGAAATTTCTTCTAAACTAGTTGGCACTTGCAGAGGCATTCTTTTATATTGATCTTTGAATTGTTTATCAGATTGTATTGTACTTTTTAGTGTAGGGCCTGGTCCAATAGCATTTACTCTAATATTAGGACTGAGTGATAAAGCTAGAGTTTGTGTTAAAGTCCATAATGCAGATTTTGATAGTGTGTAGGATATAAAATGAGGAGTTAAGTTCCATACTCTTTGATCAATTATATTAATTATATTTCCTTTAGACTGTTTTTGTAAACTTTTTGCAAAGCTCTGACATAAAAATAGAGGTGCCCGTATATTAGTATTAATATGAAGATCCCAGCTTTTAGGTGACAGAGTTTCTATAGAGTCATATTTAAAACTAGCTGCATTATTAATTAAACAAGTAATTGGGCCAATATTTTTATTAGCTAATGGAACTATATTTTTTATTTGTTTTAAATTTGTTAAATCTGCTTTTAAACAAATTATTTTTACGTTATATTTTTTTTTTAGTTTTTCCGATAATAATTCTGTCTCTTTCTTAGATTTATTATAGTGAAGAGCTAAATTCCAATTTTTAGCTGCAAATGAATTTGCTATTGATGCTCCTATTCTTTTTGCTGCACCAGTTATAAGGACATTTTTTATTTTTTTATTCAATTTTTTATCACCTTCTAATAATACTGATTTAATTAATTCCTAATTCTTTATTCTCTAATTTTTTGATTTCATCTCTTATTTCAGCTGCTTTTTCAAATTTTAGTTCTGAAGCAGAATTTAACATTTCTTTTTTAAGTTCTTTAATATATTTATTTATATTATGTTTATGATCTATTATTTCATTTTTATTAATAGTTGTTTTTTCTTTTATATCACTATCAATAATATTACTAATATTTTTGATAATTGATTTTGGTTCAATATTATTATTTTTATTCCATTCTATCTGCTTTTTTCTTCTTCTTTCAGTTTCTTTTAAAGCTGTATCAATAGATTTCGTAATAATATCTGCATACAATATAACTCTGCCATTAACATTTCTTGCAGCCCTACCTATAGTTTGTATCAATGACCTATGTGATCTTAAGAACCCTTCTTTATCGGCATCACAAATTGCTACTAGTGCACAGTCTGGAATATCTAGACCTTCTCTTAGTAAATTTATTCCTATTAAAATATCGTAATTACCTTTTCTTAAATTTTGAATGATTTCTATTCTTTCTAGTGTATCAATATCAGAATGCATATACTGTACTTTAAGACCAAGATCATTCATATATTCTGTTAAATTTTCTGCCATTTTTTTTGTTAAAACAGTAATTAAGCATCTATATCCAGACTGAATTGTTTTTTTGCACTGATGTATAACATCATCTATTTGGCTGTTAGCTGGACTTACTTTACAAATTGGGTCTGTAAGTCCTGTAGGCCTAATAACTTGCTCTATAAATTGGCCATGTGTTTGCTCTAGTTCCCAATTGCTTGGTGTAGCTGATACAAATATTGTTTCAGGTCTCATTTTATCCCATTCTTCAAATTTTAATGGTCTATTATCTACACAGCTAGGTAATCTAAATCCAAATTCAGATAAATTAGATTTACGACTGAAGTCTCCTTTATACATTCCATTTATTTGAGGAATAGTTACGTGACTTTCATCAACAAAAAGTATTGTATTATTTGGAAGATATTCAAATAGGGTTGGCGGAGCCTTACCTGGAAGTCTTCCAGTTAAGTACCTTGAATAGTTTTCAATTCCAGAGCAAGTTCCTGATATCTCCATCATTTCTAGGTCAAAATTAGTTCTTTCTTCAATTCTTTGCGCTTCAATAAGCTTTTTTTCATTCTTTAATTCTTTAATTCTGAATTTTAGGTCCTTTTTAATATTTATCATTGCTTGTTCTAAAGTAGGTCTATTAGTTATATAGTGACTATTAGAATATATTTTTACTTGTTGATGTTCAGTTAATTTGTTTCCTGTTAATGGATCAAATTCTGTTATTGAATCTATTTCTTCACCAAATAAATCTATTCTCCATGCTTTATCTTCCAGATGAGATGGAAATACCTCAATTATATCTCCTATTACTCGAAAATTACCTCTATTAAAATTATGGTCATTTCTCTTATACTGAAGAGAAACTAGCGTTTTTATTAATTTAGTTCTATCACATACTTCATTTTTACTTATATCAATTATCATTTTAGAATAATTTTCTACTGGCCCTATACCATATATGCAAGACACACTTGCCACGATAATAACATCTTTTCTCTCAAATAATGATCTTGTTGTAGAGTGTCTCATTCTATCTATTTGCTCATTTATTGATGCATCTTTTTCTATATAAGTATTCGTTCTTGCTACATATGCTTCTGGTTGATAATAGTCATAATAAGAAACGAAGTATTCTACTGCATTATCTGGAAATAATGTTTTCATTTCTCCATAGAGTTGCGCAGCTAAGGTTTTATTAGGAGCTAAAATAAGAGCAGGTCTTTGTAACTCTTCTATTGTTTTTGCCATTGTAAAGGTTTTTCCTGAACCTGTTACTCCAAGCAAAACTTGATTAAAATCATTATTGTTTAAACCTTCACTTAATTTTTTTATAGCTTCAGGTTGATCGCCTGAAGGCATAAAATCAGATATAATTTTGAATTTTTTTGAAATATCCATTTTTATATATTTATATAAGTTATCCCCATTTATTTTCTATAGCATATTCATGAATTCTATTTAACGCCTCTATTATATTTTCTTGGGAATTTGCGTATGAAAACCTTATATAGCCTTCTCCGTATTTTCCAAAGCTAGTCCCTGCAACAGTTGCAACTTTTAATTCTTCTAATAGGAGAGTTTCCATTTCTTTAGAAGACAATTTAGTCCCAGTAATATTAGGCATAGTATAAAAGGCGCCTTCAGGCATTTGCGACTGCATGCCAGGGATTTGATTAGTTTTTTTAACTATCAAATCTTTTCTTTTAATAAACTCTTTTATCATATTTTCTACTTGGTTTTGTGGTCCATTTAAAGCCTCAATAGCCGCGTACTGTGTAGCAGCATTAGTGCATGATACAGAATTAATATTTAACCTGGTTGCTTTATCAGCTAATGTGAGAGGCCATATTCCATAACCTATTCTCCAACCTGTCATAGCATATGTTTTAGACCAACCATCTAAGATAATTAATCTGTCTAAAATGGATTTATAATTTAACATTGAGTGAAAATCATTTTCATATAGAATATGTGAGTATATTTCATCTGATAGAATACTTACATTAGGAAAATCCTCTAGTTTTTTTACAAGTATATCTAATAATTCTTTTTTAATCATTCCTCCAGTTGGGTTTGCAGGAGAATTTATAATTATCAAACTTGTTTTTTCATTTATTAATGAAATAGTTTCCTCGGGATCAAAAGAAAAATTAGTCTTCTCAAGTAGTGGAATTGGAACTGCTTTAGCACCAGAAAATTTTATTGCACTCTCATAAATAGGAAACCCAGGATTAGGATACAGTATTTCTTTTCCATTTCCTCCAAACATTAATATGCAATGCCACATTGTTACTTTACCGCCGGGCACAACTACAACTTGATCGGGGTTTATATTAACCTTATGTCTTTTAAAAATATCTAGTGCAACAGCTTCTCTAAGTTCTAATATTCCATTGCCGGGTGTATATCCATGGTGACCATCTTTAAGAGCTTTAACTGCTGCTTCAACAATATGGTCAGCAGTTTTAAAATCAGGTTGTCCTATTCCTAAATTTATAACTTTATGACCTTGTCTCTCAAGTTCTGCAGCTCTAGCAAGCACAACAAATGCATTCTCTGTACCTAAATTATTCATATTTTTGGAAATTTGATAACTCGACAAAATTAATCTCTTTCATAAATTTTTATTATATTATATTTACATTTTAATTGAATTTAGACATATAAATATATTTATAACTTAAAATAAATTTTTATTAAACATCAATTTGCTTGAGAGAAAAATATAATGAGTAAAATAAACAGTTTAATTGCTGAAAGGATGTCACTTATTAAACCTTCACCTACTATGGCTGTTACTAAGCTGGCAGCTGAAATGAAGGCTGCAGGAAAAGACGTTATAGGTTTAGGTGCAGGTGAGCCTGATTTTGATACTCCTGACCATATTAAAAATGCAGCTATTACGGCCATTAAAAATGGAGAAACTAAATATACGGCTGTAGATGGTACTCCTGCTTTAAAAAAAGCAATAGTAAGTAAATTTTCTAAAGATAATAATATTGAATATAATATGGATGAAATTATTGTCTCAGTTGGAGGAAAACAGGTATTATATAATGCTCTTATGTCATCAATAAACCCAGGAGATGAGGTAATTATTCCATCGCCTTACTGGGTTTCTTATCCTGATATGGTGGCTTTAGCTGGGGGTATACCCATTATAGTAGAAGGTAAAGAAAGTAATAATTTTAAAGTAATACCTGATGATATTAAAAATAAAATTTCTGATAAAACTAAATGGATTATAATTAATTCGCCTTCTAACCCTACTGGTTCTTCATATACTAAGAGCGAGCTAGAAGATTTAGGAAATTTATTATTAAATCATGAAAAAATATTTATTATGTCAGATGATATATATGAAAAAATTATTTATGATGATTTTAAATTCTATTCGCTTGCAGAGGTTGTTCCAGCTCTGAAAGATAGAA
>JAQWLZ010000027.1 GCA_029247025.1 Alphaproteobacteria bacterium
GTTAATCTATCAAAGCTAAAAACACCATCTGCTTTATTATATATTATTTTTTTATATTGGCTCGCAGGTTTAGTAGCTTTGTGATCTGCATGATTTAGCTTTAACGTCCATGGTGCTTTCCCATTAAATATTTTTTGATCTAATGCTCCTAATATAGTTCCTAGTATTAATCCATATTTAAATCCAGGCCTAAAATTTCTTGCATTTTTTAATTCTATTCCTGCCCATGAATTATAAAAACTATTCTCATATTCTTTTAATTCTAAATTAGTTTTTGAGTTTATATCTAATTTTTTTATAATTGTTTCTGCTGCAACTATTCCTGATTTCATAGCAGTGTGAGTTCCTTTTATTTTAGGAACATTTAATGTACCTGCTTCACATCCTATCAGTGCTCCACCTGGAAAATATAATTTTGGTAATGATTGATATCCTCCCTCATTTAGAGCTCTTGCCCCATATGCAATTCTTCTACCATTTTTAAGTATTTTTTTGATTTCAGGATGGGTTTTAAATTTTTGGAATTCTTCATAAGGACTTAAATAAGGGTTTTTGTAATCAAGTCCCATAACAAAACCAATAGAAATTTGATTTTTATCCATATGATACAGAAATGATCCTCCATATATGTCATTAGAAAGAGGCCATCCTGCAGAATGCATAATACTTCCTTCTTTATGGTTTTCTTTATCTATTTCCCAAATTTCTTTAAGCCCTATACCGTATGACTGAGGAGATTTTCTTTCGTCAAGATTATATTTTTTTATTAATTGTTTTCCTAGATGACCTCTGCATCCTTCTGCAAATAATGTATATTTTCCTATCAATTCTATACCGGGTTCAAATGAAGAAGATTTAACAAAATCCTTATCAACTCCCATATCACCAGTTGCAATCCCAATTACAGAATCTTGTTCATCAAATAAAATTTCTTTAGCTGCGAATCCTGGATAAATCTCAACACCTAAATTTTCCGCTTCTTCTGATAACCATCTACACATATTAGCGAGACTTATGATAAAATTATTATGATTTTTCATTGATTTAGGCAGTAAAAAATTAGGCAGCCTTATACTTTTATTTTTAGTTAGGAATATGAACTTTTCTTGAGTAACAGCTGACATTGTTGGATGAGACATATCTTTCCAATTAGGAAAAAGTTCGTCCAAAGCTTTTGTTTCAAATACTGCACCAGATAATATATGTGCTCCTACCTCTGGCCCTTTTTCAACTATACAGACTGAAAGTTCTCTATTATTTATTTTAGCTAATTGCTTTAATTTTATTGCTGAAGATAGCCCAGCTGGACCTGCACCTACTATAACTACATCGTACTCCATTTTTTCTCTATCTGATCTCATTTTAGCCTCATATAATTTGAATAAAATATTATTTATAGTTTTCAATAATATCCGTAAAATAATTATAGGTTTCTATATTAGCTGCAGCTATTACTGATCTATCTGATGCTGCTTCCTTTTTATCCCAAGAAGTAATAATTCCTCCTGCGGCTTCAATAATTGCTCTTGCTGCTGCAATATCCCATATTTCTAAGTCTTTTTCTATTACTAAGTCAATTGTTCCTGCCGCACACATAGCGTATCCCCAGCAGTCTGTTCCGTGACGAATAAATAATGTTTTATCAGACACTAAATCATATATAGCTTTATCTTTATCGTTTTCAATAAACATTGCAGGATCTGTGACAGCACAAATAGTTTCCTTAATAGATTTAAATTGTTTAGTTTTTACAAGTTTATTATTTAAAAAACTTCCTTCTGAACTTCCCCAAATTCTATCTTTTGTAATGGGTTGGTCTATTAACCCTAATATAGGTTTTTTATCTTTAACTAAACCTATCATTGTTCCAAAAACAGGTAATCCAGATACAAAAGCTTTAGTTCCATCTATTGGATCAAGAATCCAGATATATTCTGCATTTTCATTTTCAGAGCCTAATTCTTCTCCAATTATACCATGATTAGGAAATGTTTTATTAATTAATTTTCTCATTATTTTTTCTGATTCAGAATCTGCTTTTGTAACAATTTGTGGGCGTTTATTATTTTTAGTGGGCTTAATTTCCCAATTGCTTGTTTTACGAAAAAAACTTTTTATTTCATCTTTAATAGAATCTGCTAATTCGTGAGCAAATTTCATATATATTTCATCATTACTTTTCATTTTAATCCTAATTTAAATATAATAATTTGGACATTTGCATGATATTATAATTATAACAAGTATGAAATTTAGGATATTTAATTTTTATTAAATTTTATGAATCTCTTATGTTATAATTTTAAATAATAATAACTTGGATAATTATATGTATAATTTTTTTTCAATAATAAAATATTTAATTTTTATTTTATTATTTATTTTTGTTTCCTGTTCTTTTAATCCTTCTAAAAAAAATAAGGTGGAATATATAGAAAGAAGTGTAGATGAAATTTATAATTCAGCTATGCAATATATGGATGACAATAAATATATGAAAGCATACAAAGAATTTACAGAAGTAGAGAGACTTCATCCATATTCTATTTGGGCAACAAGGGCTCAATTGATGACCTCGTATGCAAATTATAAATTATATCTATATGAAGATTCTATATCTGGAGCAAAAAGATATATAGAGCTTCATCCAGGTGCTGCCGATATAGATTATGCTTTTTATCTAATTTCATTAAATTATTATGAACAAATAAATGATTATAGAAGAGATCAATCTCTTACAAATAGAGCTAAAGAGGCATTTACTAATTTAATTAGAAGATTTCCTAATTCAGAATATGCTAGAGATGCAAAATTAAAATTAGATTTAGTGAATGATCATTTAGCAGCTAAAGAAATGGATGTAGGGCGAACATATCAGAATTCAGATAATTACATTGCGGCCTTAAATAGGTTTAAAAAAGTAGTTGATAGTTACTCAAAAACTAGTCATGTACCTGAAGCTCTAGCACGTTTAACAGAGACATATTTTAGGTTGGGATTATATGAGGAAGCTAAAGTATACGCTTCAGTTTTAGGCCATAATTATCCTCAAAATAAATGGTACAAATATACATACACATTATTTGAAGATAAAAATAATATATTATTATCAGAGAAAACTGAAATTAATAAAAATGAAGGTTCATTTATCAATATTTTAAATGAATTTAAAGATATATTTGAAATTAAAAATTAACAGGTATTTTTTAATGTTAAATTATATATCTATAAAAAATATAGTTTTGATAGAAAAATTAGAATTAAATTTCGAGGAAGGTTTTACTGTTCTTACTGGAGAAACTGGTGCAGGAAAATCTATTATAGTAGATGCTATAAACTTAATACTTGGTAAGAGAGCGGAAAAAAGACTAATTAAAAAAGGTAAGGATGAAGCAACTGTATCTGCTTCATTTACAGTAAATAAAGACCATGAAGTAATATGTCTAATAAAAAATAATGGCATATTTTTTGAAAATGAAATTCTTCTTAGAAGAAGAATTTTATCTAATGGTAGAAGCCAATCATTTTTAAATGATGAGCCAATATCCCTAAATTTTATGAAAGAAATTACTAATTATTTAATAGAAGTTAATGGCCAAAATGACCAGTCAGGTTTATTAGAAAACTCAAACCACATAAATATTTTAGATAATTGGGGTAATTTATCAAAGTATACTCAAGATTTATCATTAGTATATAATTTATATAAAGATAAAGTAAATTTGTATAATGAGCATAAAGAAAAAATTAAGATTTTCGAGAGTAATAAAAATCATTTAGAAGAAGATTTAGAAGAAATTATTCAATTAGATCTGAAAGATGATGAAATTAATAAATTAATAGAAAGTAAAAATTATTTAATGTCTAGAGAAAAAATTAAGGAAAGCCTGACCCAGATTAACTTTTTATTAAAGGGAGATACTGAATCAAATGGTATTTATGAAAGTTTAAGTCTTTCAAGAAAACAAATTTTAGCAATTATATCACTTAATAAAAAATTATTTAATAAATTAGATGAAGCATTGGATAAAACTATTATAGAACTTAAAGAAACAGAATCTATTTTAGGTGAGTGTTTAGACAGTATTGATGAAACTAATTTAAGTTTAGATGCAATAGATAATAGAATTTCTTTGATTAAAAGAATTGCTCGTAAGCATAATATAGATGAAATGGAGATTGCTTCTTATAAAGATAAGTTAGAAAATAAATTAAATAGTATAGTAAATTCAAATGAAGATTTAAAAAAAATTGAAGATGAAATTACTATATTAAGAAATGAATATAAATTAAGTGCTTTGAAATTATCTGAATTAAGAAATGAAGCATCAATAAAATTATCAAAATTTGTAAATAGTGAGTTACCTGTATTAAAGCTAGAAAGTGCTAGGTTTAACTCTTCATTAAATATTTTGGATGAAGATAATTGGAAGCCAAATGGAATAGATCAAGTTGTTTTTAAAATTGAAACAAATAAGGATTCAGGCTTTGATTTTATTTCTAAAATTGCCTCTGGAGGTGAATTATCAAGAATAGTACTTGCAATTAAAGTTTCTTTAATTTCAGAACATCAAAATATTAATTCAAAAACTTTAATATTTGATGAAGTTGACACAGGAGTAGGTGGGGCAGTAGCAGATGCAATTGGAAAAAGACTTGAGTTGCTAGGGCAGCATAATCAAGTTTTAGCAGTAACTCATCATCCTCAAGTCGCTGCACGTTCAAGTAATCATTTTAAAGTTAATAAGAGTAATAAAAATAGTTATTCTTCTACTAGTATAAATAATTTAAATTATAATGAGCGTTTAGAAGAAATAGCAAGAATGTTATCTGGAGAAAGAATAACTGATGCTGCGCGAAAAGCTGCTGAAAGTTTATTTCAGCAAAATAAAAATTTTTATTAATTTTGGGTTTATATAATGAAAGAAGAAGTAATTAATAAGCTAAAAAAACTAGCTAGTCTTATAGAGTATCATAATAATTTATATTATAATGAGGATAACCCTGAAATATCTGATGCTGAATATGATAATTTAAGAATTGAAAATATAAAATTAGAAAAGGAATTTCCAGACTTAGTTCTTTCAAATAGTCCAACTAAGAAAGTAGGTGCTGAATTAACTTCAGCTTTTAAAAAAGTTAAGCACTTAGTTCCAATGCTATCTCTAGGAAATACTTTTACAAAAAATGATGTGCAAGATTATCTTGATAAAACTAGAAGATTTCTTCAAATAGATAATAATACTGACCTTGAATTTATTGCTGAACCAAAAATAGATGGTTTATCTGCAACTTTGATATATAAAAATGGTCAATTAATAATCGGTGCTACTCGCGGAGATGGTAAACAAGGAGAAAACATAACTGAAAATATAAAAACAATAAAAGAAATTCCTCATTATTTATCAGGTAAATTTCCTGATGAGTTGGAAATAAGAGGTGAAATATATATTTCTAATTCAGAATTTGAGAAGCTTAATTTTTCTAGAGTAAAAGATTCTCTACCGGTATTTGCAAATCCTAGAAATGCTGCTGCTGGATCTGTTAGGCAATTAGATTCTAGTATTACTGCATCTAGAAAGTTAAGTTTTTTCGCATATAATTGGGGGCATATATCTGAACCTATAGGTAATACATTAGTTGAAATTAGAAAATTTATTTCAGAATTAGGTTTTAAGTTGAACCATCCAGTAGAATTGTGTTCTAATTTAGAACAAATGATAGAATTTTATAATAAATTATATCAAAATAGATCTAGTTTAGACTTTGATATAGATGGGATAGTATATAAATTAAATAATATTAATTTTTATGATCGTCTTGGTTCTACTGACCACTCTCCCAGATTTGCTGTCTCACATAAATTTCCAGCAGAATTAGGAGTTACTACGCTAAATAAGGTGAAATTTCAGGTAGGAAGAACTGGTGCAGTTACTCCTGTTGCTGAATTAAAGCCTGTCACTATTGGAGGAGTTAGAATACAAAGAGCTAGTTTACATAATAAAGATGAAATTCAGAGATTAGGCTTAGTTATAGGTGATACAGTTTCAGTTAAGAGAGCTGGTGATGTTATTCCTCAAATAGTAAGTTATAATCCTAAATTAAGACCTAAAAAATACAAAAATATAATTTTTCCTCAACAGTGCCCGTCTTGTAATAATTATTTAGAATTTGAAAAAGAGGATACGATAATACGTTGTTTAAACCATACAAATTGTAAAGAGCAAATCATAGGACAATTAATTCATTTTGTCTCCAGAAATGCATTCAATATTGACGGTTTAGGAGAAAAACAGATTATAGAATTATATAATAATAATTTAATCAGGGAGCCTGCTGATATATTCAGTCTTGCCTCTCCAACCGAACGTAAAAAACACGAATTAATAATTAAACTTCCTGGATGGGGAAAATTATCTTTATCTAACTTAATAGTTTCGATAAATAATTCTAAAGAGCAAACTATTGAAAAAGTTCTATATTCTCTTGGAATTCGTCATCTAGGTTTAGGTACAGCTAAACTAATATCAAAAAACTTTAATACCTCAAAAGATCTAATAAATAGAATCTTAAATATTAATGAGGACAATAAAAAGTATTTAATTAATGATTTAAAAGTAATCAATGGAATTGGTGAAAAAGCAATCCAATCTTTTATTTCATATTTTGAAAATAGTAAATTATTATTTACGAATTTACTGGATCACATAAATATATCGGAATTTAAATTGAGGCAAGATACTTCACATTTTTTCTTTGGTAAAAGACTAGTTTTTACTGGAAAGTTTGAGAATTTATCTCGTACAGAAATAAAAAATAAATCCGAACAATTTGGAGCTTTAATTTCTTCGCAAATTTCTAGTAAAACAGATTTCCTAGTCGTAGGATTAAAGCCAGGATCAAAAGTTACGAAAGCTAAAGAGCTTGATGTTGATATTATAAGTGAAAAAGATTTTTTATCATATTTTAATTCATTACTTTAAGTGAGGAGAGCATGCTTTTTTTAACCAGCTTCTTTCCTCTCTATCTAAATTATTAGATATTTTTTCATAAACTTTGTTATGATAATTATTTAACCAAAATATTTCTTCTTCAGTTAATAAATTATAATTAATTAAATTAATATCAATAGGTGCTAGGGTAAGTGTTTCAAAAGTTAGCATATTTTTATTATTTTTATTTTTAATTTTTTGAACTAACATTAAATTTTCAATTCTAATTCCATATTTATTTGTTAAATAAAAACCTGGTTCATTAGAAGTTATCATTCCTGGCTCTAAAATTGTAAAAGAACCTTTGGATATTCTGTGAGGACCTTCATGTACACTTAAACATGAACCTACGCCATGACCGGTACCGTGTCCATAGTTAAGATCTTTTTTCCAAAGTGGTAATCTTGCTAGTAAATCTAAATCATTTCCAGTAGTACCATATGGAAATATGGCGCTTGCTAGGGCTATATGTCCTTTTAAAACTGTACTAAAATGGTCTTTCATATTTTGAGTTGGCTTTCCAATTGCTACAGTTCTAGTAACATCAGTTGTACCTTCTAAATATTGGCCACCACTATCACACAGATAAATATTGTTATTAGTAAAAGTTTTATTACTTTTTTCTGTTACCCTATAATGAACTATTGCACCATTAGAGGCAAATCCACTAATTGTTTCAAACGAAGTACAGATAAAATTTTCTTGTTTGGACCTTAATTTATCTATTTTGTTTGAGGCAGCTAGTTCTGAATTAAGAGAACTTCTATATTTTTGTATCCAATATAAAAATTTAGCTAAGGCTTTTCCATCTCTAATATGAGCAGAAATGGCTCCTTTAATTTCTATTTTATTTTTTATAGATTTCATTTTTTCAATTGGACATTTTTTTTCAATAAGATTAGTACTTTTAGACTTAATATTCTGTACCAATGCATAAGATACATTATCAGGATCAATAAGAATTTTATTATTATTTTTTGATATTTTAATAATTTCTTTAATAATACTATCTTTAGGGTAAATTTTTATATTATTTTTTAAATGTCTTTGAATTTTTTTATCTATTCGTGAAGAGTCAATAAACAAAAATATACTGCCACTGCTAAATATAATTGCTCTTGTTAGTACAATAGGGGTGTGATTAAGATCCATACCTCTAATGTTTAAAAGCCATGCTATAGCATCTGGATGGTTTAAAATATATGCGTTAACATTTAATTCCTTCATATATAAACATAACTTTTTAATTTTACTTGTTGAGTGTATACCTGCGTATTTTATTGGGTGTATATTAATTTTAGAATTAGGAATTTTATTTCTATCTTTATTCCAAAATAAATCTATAGGATTTTCTTTTAATGATAAAAACTCAATATTATATTTTTTCCCAATATTTAATATCCCTTTGATATATGAGTATGAGTGAAGCCATGGATCATAAGCAATTTTATTACATTTCTTTGCGTTAGATGCTATATACATTTCAAGTGACTGCTTGGATGATAAAATAACTTTAATTCCTGTATTTTTTGTTTCATTTTTTGCTTGTATTGTATATCTACTATCTACAAATAAAACTACTTGATTACGAAGTATTAATATTACTCCAGCAGAACCAGTAAAACCACTTAACCACTTAAGCCTCGCATCACATTCAGGAACATACTCTCCTAAATAGCTATCCGCTCTTGGTTGAATATATCCATCCAACTTATTTTTAGTTATATAATTCTGGATAAATTTTATTCTTTTAACAGTAATTAAATTATTAATCATAATACTATAATATATAAGCGAATTTATATATTTTACAAAAAAATCTTAAATAATTTTATAGTCATGCTAAGAAAACATGACTGTATTGATTTTTACAAGGCCAAATTTTATTTTTTTGAGCAAGGCATGCCTTTTTCTCTATAAAAAGTAATTTTTGCATGTGTTTTTTGCATGCCTTATTTGTAACATTATTGTTACTATTTATATAAATTCTATTTTATATAATTATTAAAATAATGATGGTTTGATATTCCTCCCCTGATGATATTTTCATCTACATATTTCAAATTATTATTATTTTATAAACATAATGGCAGTTTGAGTATTATTCCTCCCCATATGAAATCCAAACTGCCATTAAGTAAATCAAGGAAAAAAAACACATGAAATATGAGCTTTTAAACAAATCTTCATTTATTAAAATTAATAATTCACAAATTAGTAAATATACAAAATTTGAATATTCTATTGAGAAATTAAGTCTTGGAAAGAGAGCTCAAAGTAAATATATTATTAGAATAATAAGTTTTTTAATAAATAATAAATCTAAAAAAAGAAAAAATATTTTTTATAACAATAGTAATTCCTCAGAAATTTATTCAAAAGAATGGTGGTTGATTTAATTTTTTTTAATTAACAAAGATACCCAATTTTCTATTTTATATTCCATCTCTAATATTAGTCCCATTAATCTTAATTTATTAAGTATCATAAATTTTTGATCTTGAATTAAACCTGAAATAATTACCCTACCATTTTTATCCAATTTTTTACTTATTGATTTAATATTTGTCAGAATAGGTTTTGCTAAAATATTTATTACAATAATATCATAGTTCAATTTATTAGTTTTATTTAATCCGTTCTCTATTTTAACATTAATAAATGAATCTAAAAAATTTAATTTTGCATTGGATACTGAAGTATTTATTGCCTGTTTATCTATATCAATTAATTCTACTTTTTTTTTCCATAATTTAGCCATAGTTATTCCTAGAATTCCTGATCCACATCCAATATCAATTAAATTATTATTTTTAATATTTTTTTTAAAATAAATTTTATTTAGTAGATATAAAATACCTTTAGTGGAAGCATGATGGCCTGTACCAAAACCAAGGCCTGGAGGTATTATAACATTTTTATAAATATTGAAATTTGTTAAGTTTTTGCTTTCTAAAAATGTAAACCGGCCGATAGTTATTGGATTTAGAGGTGTTATATTATTTTTATAAATATCTTTTATTTTAATTTTTTTTAAAATAATTGTTTTTGGCTTAATTTTAAAATCTAGTAATAATTTTTTTATAAAAATATTTGATGGTTTTTTGATGAAAAATGCAGAAGTGTCATAAGATTTTGGTTGTAATATATTAGATTTATTTTCTGAATCTAAAGATGTAATAGTAGCATTATGAGAAATAATAAATTCTTCAATACTTTCTCTCAATTCATTATCAAGTTTGAGTTTTAATACCCAAATAAATTTCACTGTATTTTTATATTTTTTCTATGAAAGTTAGCATTAATTTTTTTTCTCCTGCTTTTTCAAAATCTATAGTAACTTTATCTCCATCAATATCTATTATTTTTCCATAACCAAATTTTTGATGAAATATTCTTTCCATTAATTTAAAATTAGAATCATTTATATCATATTTATTATCTTCATAGTGATTTATTACTTTTTTATTGTTTGCCATTAACCACTCAGAGGCTATTGAAGACTTAAAATTATAATTATTTGAATAAGAAGAAAACCTACTTATATTTTTTTCAGGAAGTTCATCCAAAAATCTTGAAGGAATACAGTCTATCCATTGACCATGAGTTAATCTAGAATTTGCATTAAATATCCATAAATCGCTTTTAGCACGAGTAATACCTACATATGCTAACCTTCTTTCTTCTTCTAAGCCACTTTCACCGTTTTCATCTATAGACCTTTGGTTAGGAAATAAACCTTCTTCCCAACCTGGTAAAAATACTAATGGAAATTCGAGACCTTTCGCTGCATGAAGAGTCATTATTTTAGCCGTTTCTATATCCTGATTATTAGCACCTTCCATTACAAGTTGAATATGTTCTAAAAAGTTTTGAAGTGATTCAAATTCATTTATTGCATTTACTAATTCTTTAAGATTATCTAGCCTTCCTGGAGCTTCTATAGAACGATCTTTTTTTAGCATCTCTATGTAACCAGATTCTTCCAGTACAATTTCTACAAGTTCACCTAATTTTTTACCTGCTAAGTCAATTCTCCATTTATCTAAATTTTTAGAAAATAATCTAATAGTTGAACTTGCTTTTGAGCTTAGTTCGTCTGTTTCAGATAATTTTCTAGCTGCCATTTCTAAGTTTAATTTACTTGATCTAGAATATTGCTCTATATGTCTAATAGTTTTATCACCTAAACCTCTTTTAGGTTTATTAATTATTCGTTCAAAAGCTAACTGGTCATCAGATGAATTAATTAATCTTAAGTAAGCAATAGCATCTCTGATTTCTAGTCTTTCATAAAACCTTAAGCCTCCTACTACTTGATAAGGAAGACCTATTTTTAGAAATCTTTCTTCAAATGTTCTAGTTTGAAAACCAGCTCTTACTAATATTGCTACATTATTTATACTGTTATTATTTCTTTGATATGCTTCAATTTCATCACTGATAGACTCTGCTTCTTCTTTTCCGTCATATACAGTTCTAATATTGATTAGATTACCTATATCGCCCTCTGTCCATAAAGTTTTACCAAGTCTACTTTGGTTTTTAGATATCAGTCCAGAAGCTGCAGCAAGAATATTTCCAGTAGACCTATAATTTTCTTCAAGTCTAATAGTTTTAGTATTTTGAAAGTCTTTTTCAAAATTAAGTATATTACTTACATCAGCTCCTCTCCATGAATAAATAGATTGGTCATCATCACCTACGGCACATAAATTTTTGTGCTTTTCAGCTAGGCTTTTTAGCCAGTAGTACTGAGACGCATTTGTATCTTGAAATTCGTCTACTAAAATATATTTAAATTTATTTTGATATAAACTTTTAATATCGGAGTTTCTTTGGAAGATAGTAATCACATGAAGTAGAAGGTCACCAAAATCAGCAGCGTTAAGAGTTATTAAACGATTTTGATATAATTTATATAATTTAATAGCCTGATTATTTGCAAAGTCCGTACCACTATGAAATGCATCTTTTACGTCTATCGGGTTTAGACCCATATCTTTCCATCTTTGAATTATAGATAATAAACTTCTAGCAGGCCATCTCTTCTCATCTATATTTTCGAGTGAAAGTAATTGTTTTATTAGTCTAATTTGATCATCTGTATCAATAATAGTGAATGTATTTTTAAGATTAACTAGTTCGGCATTTGCTCTTAATATTCTTGCAGCTAAAGAATGGAAAGTTCCTAGCCACCAACCCGCAATTGAATTTCCAATCATTTTTTCGACTCTCATTCTCATTTCATTTGCAGCCTTATTAGTAAACGTTACTGTACAAATCTCAGAAGGACGAGCTATGTTGTTTTGTAAAATATAAGATAGTCTTGAAGTTAGAACTCTTGTTTTGCCAGTTCCTGCTCCAGCTAAAACAAGAAGTGGGCCATTTACTGAACCGACGGCCTCTTTTTGGGCATCATTTAGTTCTGAAAGGTGATTTGTTTTTTTAATTGTCATTAGTAACTGTATTTTCTATATTGCTGACCAACCGCCATCTAACATTAGAGTATGTCCAGTTACAATTGAAGATGCATCAGAGGCTAGAAATAAAATACCACCTGCCATTTCCGAAACTTCTGCTAATCTTTTCAAAGGAGTTCTATCAATAATATGATTTAATTTCTCTTTATTTGCATTTAATTCCTTTATGAGTCTAGTTTTAGTGTAGGTTGGGCCTATAGAATTTACTCTTATACCTTTTACCCCCCATTCATTTGCAAGAGACCTAGTGAGATTTACAACTGCTCCTTTTGAAGCATGATAAGGAGAATTAGGAGCTGGACCGCCTCCTGTAACTCCCATAATTGAAGAGATATTTATAATAGAGCCTTTGTTATTTTTAAACATATATTTAGATGCCGTTCTACAACAAATAAAACTACTAGTTAAATTAAGTTTAATTATATGTTCAAAATCTTCTGTTGTCATTTCTTCTGCAGGACTTCTATTAGCAGTCCCGGCATTATTTATAAGAACATCTAAAGATCCAAAATGAGAGAATATATTATCAAATACTTCTATAATTTTATTTTCTATAATAACATCAAGTTCCCATGCTTTTGCTTTAATGCCTGCATCTCTTAACTCATTTTCTAGCTTTTTAGCAGATTTGAAATCTTTATCAGTAATAGCGATATTGCCACCTGCTTTTCCGCACGCTATGGCTGCTACTCTTCCAATTCCTTGTGCTGAACCAGTTATAACTACAGTTCTATTCTTTAGGCTAAATAATTCAAAGACGTCAAATTTAGAAGCGGAAGGCATTGTAAAACCTGATATTTCATCAATTATTTCATTATTTTTCATTTTAAAATCCTTAGTATATTAAAATTTACCGTATTTTAAGTATGCTTCTTTAGGGTCTGTACCATTTAAAATAGCTTCACGCATTTTATTCTCTGAATTTAAATCATTTTTTGCTCTAATTATAATCTTATCAATTATATTATAGGGTATAATTACTATACCATCTTCGTCAGCTATAAGATAATCACCCGTAACAATTTTGACATCGCCAATTACAATTGAAGTTCCCATTTCTTCAACTATCCACCTACCAGCAACGTCTTTTGGAGTATTAAAACGACAATAAACAGGTAATTTAATTTCTGACTTTATTCTTGTAACATCTCTACATCCTCCATCTGTAATATAGCCTCTAATATTCTTAAGTTTAAGTGTTTCTGCAGATAATTCCCCCATGAGAGCTATTTCATGGTTATTTGGTTGGCAAACTATAATTGAATTATCTTGTGCTTTAGATAGAAAATTAGTCCAAGATAGTAATGAGTCTGATTCTTTTATATTTTTTTTAAGAGAACCTGATATAGTCCAAACTTTGCCAGCAATTGTATTTTCAAACTGTAAAGGTATTATTTCATTAGGAAGAGTTTGCTTTAAATAATTTTCAATTCTAAGTGCATCGTGGATTATTGAAGAGTTCAGTAATAATAATTCTTCTATGATTTGTTCTTCATTTAACATGCATAATCTACTAATAAATTATTTCTTGGTTGGGTCAGGAAAATCTGTTTCAATGCTACAGCTATTATTTTTAGAATCAAATTCGCCAGAGCATAACAGGTTGAAAGGATTCAACTCATTGAAAGAATAATCACTGCAACTTACTAAAAGAAGGATTGTAGCTAAAACAATAATTTTTTTTATTAAATATATTACTTTATTAATAATGAAGATACTTTGGCTCCTTAAAATAAAATTAGACTAAAAAAATAGCCATTAATACAACTAGTGCAATAATCCCAATAGTCCCATACATGCTAAATTTAACAAAAGTTTTCCATGTGTTTATATGGTCTTGAAAATATTTTTCTTTATCGTAAGCCATTAAATATACTCCGCAATTTATGTATTATAAACAATGTTTATTATATAATATCAAATAAAAAATAATAATACATTTTTATTTAAATTTAAATATAAATCTATTTTATATATTAATTAATTTAAATTTTATAATAACCTTGATTTAGGTGAAATAGATTGCTAAATGATTATGATAAATATTATTTATGTTATATTATTAAGTAATAAATAATTTAATTTTACTAAGAGGTTCTATAAATGCGTATTGTTAACACTTTAAAAATCATCTTAAGCTCATTTTTTACAATATTTATTTCAAATCAGGCTTTATCAGAGGAAAATATGGGGGCAGCTCACCCATGGGGATTAAATCTAAGGGAAGCTTTTTCTCCAGTTATGGCAGATATGGTATCTTTTCATAATGGTTTGATTTGGCTCATTACTGCAATTTCATTATTTGTTTTAGTGTTAATAGCTATAATTGTTGTTAAATTTAATACTAAAGCTAATCCAAAAGCTACTAAGACCACGCATAATACATTCTTAGAAATAGCATGGACAGCAATTCCAGTTTTAATTTTAGTTGTAATGGCTGTTCCATCTTTTAAGTTGCTTTATAAAGCTGATGTAGTTCCCGAAGCACATATGACATTAAAAGCAATAGGACATCAATGGTACTGGTCATATGAATACCCAGATCATGGTAATTTTACTTATGATGCTTGGTTGGTTCAAGATAAAGAAGATATTGAAGGCGAGGATAGGCCATATACGAGATTGTTAACGACCGATACAAGAGTCGTTGTCCCTGTTGGTAAAGTTATAAAAGTACAAGTGACTGCAACTGACGTATTACATAGTTGGGCTGTACCTTCATTAGGAGTCAAGAGAGATGCTATGCCGGGAAGATTAAATGAATTATGGTTTCAAGCTGATAGGGAAGGAATATTTTATGGTCAATGTTCTGAATTATGCGGAACAAACCATGGTTATATGCCTATAGAGGTTCACGCAGTTTCAGAAGAAGAATTTTTAGCTTGGATAGAAGAGGCAAAAGAAAATTATGCTAAAGTGGGTGAAGACCTTAATTTAGCTAAAATAAAAGAATAGTATTTTAATATAAAATAGAAGAGGTAAAATATGGCTACTACAACTGATACACATGATCATACACCAACAGGTTTTCGTCGTTGGGCATATTCTACAAATCATAAAGATATTGGCTCTATGTATATTATTTTTGCTGTTATAGCAGGAGTTATTGGTGGAGTTATGTCAATGATTATGCGAACAGAATTAGCATATCCAGGAGACAGTATATTAGGTGGTGACTACCAAATGTATAACGTTTTAACTACTGCCCATGGATTAATTATGATTTTCTTTATGATTATGCCAGCTATGATTGGTGGATTTGGAAATTGGTTTGTTCCTATAATGATAGGAGCTCCTGATATGGCTTTTCCTAGAATGAATAATATTAGTTTTTGGCTTTTAGTGCCTGCATTCATATTATTGCTAGCTAGCCCTTATGTAGGCGGAGGAGCTGGAACTGGTTGGACAATATATCCTCCTTTATCTTCTACCGTAGGTCATGCTTCTCCGGCAGTAGATATGGCAATTTTATCACTTCATTTAGCCGGTGCTTCATCTATATTAGGTGCAATTAATTTTATAACTACAATTTTTAATATGCGCGCTCCTGGAATGACACTTCATAAAATGCCCTTATTTGTATGGTCAATATTAGTTACTGTATTTTTACTAGTTCTTTCTCTTCCTGTTTTAGCAGGTGCCATAACTATGTTGCTTACTGATAGAAATTTTGGAACAGCATTTTTTGCTCCTGAATTAGGAGGTGATCCAATGTTATTCCAACACTTATTTTGGTTCTTTGGACATCCTGAAGTTTATATACTTATTTTGCCAGCTTTTGGAATGGTAAGTCATATTGTATCAACTTTTTCAAATAAACCTGTGTTTGGATATTTAGGAATGGCTTATGCTATGGTGTCAATAGGATTTGTAGGTTTCGTTGTTTGGGCACATCACATGTATACTGTTGGTATGGATGTCGATACCAAAGCATATTTCACTGCAGCTACCTTAGTAATTGCAGTTCCTACTGGTATTAAAATTTTTAGTTGGATAGCTACTATGTGGGGTGGTTCTGTTAGTTTTAAAACACCTATGCTGTTTGCGGTAGGATTTATATTTTTATTCACAGTAGGTGGTGTGACTGGTGTAGTGCTGGCTAATGCTGGTTTAGATACTGTTATGCATGATACATATTATGTAGTTGCTCATTTCCATTATGTTTTATCTTTAGGTGCAGTTTTTGCTTTATTTGGGGGTTTTTACTATTGGTTTGGCAAAATATCTGGTCGACAATATACAGAATGGATGGGTAAAGTGCATTTTTGGTTACTCTTTATTGGTGTTAACCTAACATTCTTCCCTATGCATTTCTTAGGCTTACAAGGTATGCCTCGAAGAATTCCTGATTATCCAGATGCTTATGCAGGATGGAATTTAGTTGCTTCAGTGGGAGCTTATATCTCAGCTATATCAATTATTTGGTTTTTAATATTAGTATTTAGAACACTATATTCAGGAGCAAAATGTCCAGATAATCCATGGGGTGAGGGAGCAGATACATTAGAGTGGAAAACTTCATCTCCACCTCCTTTCCATACATTTGAGGATTTACCTGAAATTAAATAATTGAGAAAGATGTTTTGTATATATGGTTACCTGCAGTAGAGGTGAGAAACTAAAAATGGACGTTAATCATTCAACTGCAGGAGTAGGGGACTATTTTGAATTGTTAAAGCCGAGGGTTATGTCCCTTGCTATATTTACTGCTATTATTGGTCTATTACTCACCCCTAATCAAATACACCCTTTTTTAGCTATCTTTTCTATAATAGCTATTGGTGCTGGTGCTGGTGCTGCAGGTGCTATTAATATGTGGTACGATAGAGATATTGATCTTATTATGGATAGAACTAAATCTAGACCGATTCCATCTGGAAGAGTCAAGCCAGAAGAAGCTCTTACACTAGGAATAGTATTATCAATTTTTTCAATAATTTTACTTTTTGTTGCCTCAAATTATATTGCAGCAATATTTTTATTTATGTCGATAATATTTTATATTTTCATTTATACTGTATGGTTAAAAAGATACACCTCGCAGAATATTGTCATAGGAGGAGCAGCAGGAGCCTTACCTCCTGTTATTGGTTGGTTTGCAGTTTCACAAGATTTTAGTTACTTTCCAATTATTTTATTTATGATTATATTTATGTGGACTCCTCCTCATTTTTGGGCATTATCTTTATATAGATCTGAAGATTATGAAAAAGCAGGTATACCAATGTTACCTGTAGCGAAAGGAAAAAGAATTACTAGAATTAATATTATACTGTATTCTTTATCATTAATAATAGTTTCTCCGTCTCCTTGGTACTTTGGATTTCTAGGTACTATTTACGGCTTAGCATCTAGTTTATTAACAATAGTTTTTATATATCTCTCATGGAATGTTTATAAAAAAAAAATTGGTTCTGAACCAATTTTATTTAAATATTCTATTTTATATTTGTTTTTATTATTTATGATAATGCCAATAGATAAATATACTTATATGTGGATAAATTAATATGAAAAATAAGCTTAAAGAAAAAAATAATTCTAAATTGAAAAAAAAGAACTGGATGATAGCTTCTTTAATAATATTTATAATTCTTAGTATCTATATAATTTCGTTTATAAAAATTGGTGGTTAATATTAATGAATAAGAATTCTAAATTTACCGCTATATTTGTAGTTTCTGTAGTATTAGGTATGATAGGTTTATCTTATGCTGCTGTTCCTTTATATGATTTGTTTTGTAGGACAACAGGTTTTGGAGGTACTCCTGTGGCAGTTAAAGAAGATAAGAATTTATCAAATTTTCCATTAGTGAATATTACAGTACAATTTAATTCAGACGTAGCTGGTGGATTGAAATGGAAATTTATGCCAGTAGAACGAGAAGTTATGGTAAAAACGGGCACTAATAATTTAGCTTTTTATACAGCAAAAAATTTATCTGATTCAAAAATAACAGGAGTTGCCACTTTTAATGTAACTCCACCTAAAATAGGAAAATATTTTTCAAAAATAGATTGTTTTTGTTTTGAAGAACAAACATTAGAAAGCGGGGAAGAAGTAGAAATGCCAGTTAGTTTTTTTATAGATCCTGAAATAGCTACCGACCCCAACACTCAGGAGGTAAAAACTATAACTTTGTCTTATACTTTTTTTAATACAGGTGAAAAAAGTGAAAATAAAGGTAAAATAAATAAAAATTCTAGTGCAAAAAATTAATAAATTAATATAATATATTAAAAAATATAGGGAGATAAATAATGTCATCTAAAGCTAATCATCCATACCATCTAGTTGATCCTAGTCCTTGGCCTTTAGTAGGAGCTATATCTGCATTGGTATTAGCCGTAGGTGCAATTATGTATATGCATGAAATAGATAGTGGCATAGTTATGGGCATAGGTTTAATTATGTGTCTTGGAACTATGGCTGTTTGGTGGAGAGATGTAATAAAAGAAGGTGAACATGGTGGACATCATACTACTACAGTACAATTAGGATTAAGATATGGAATGGTTCTATTTATTGCATCTGAAGTTATGTTTTTTGTGGCCTGGTTCTGGGCTTTTTTTGATGCTAGTCTTTATGCAAATGAAGCAATTCAGGTAGCAAGAGTTGAGCATACTGGAGGTACTTGGCCTCCTCAAGGAGTAGAAGTATTTGATCCTTGGCATTTGCCATTAATAAATACTATAATTTTATTAACTTCTGGAACCACTGTTACATGGGCTCATCATGCATTAAAAGAAAATAAAAGAGGTGGTTTGATCTGGGGGTTAGTCCTAACAGTTATTTTGGGTGTATGTTTTACTGCAGTACAAGCATACGAATATGGGCATGCAGCTTTTGGTTTTACTGATGGTATTTATTCTTCAACTTTCTTTATGGCTACAGGTTTTCATGGTGCTCATGTACTTATTGGATCTATATTTTTAATTGTTTGTTTAGGAAGAGCATTAGTAGGACATTTCAAGCCAGATCATCATTTTGGATTTGAAGCTGCTGCATGGTATTGGCACTTTGTTGATGTAGTATGGTTATTTTTGTTCTTTGCTATATACTGGTGGGGCGGTTTAGGTGGTACAGTCCACTAAAGAATTAGGTATAAGTAGTAAACAAAAAAAAGCATCTTTATTTAAGAAGGTTATATATGGATTATGTCCAAATTGTGCTTCTACAAGTATTTTTAAATACTATATAAAGTTGCTAATCAAATGTCCAAAATGTGGATATGAAATAAATACACATAAAATTGGAGATGGAGCGGCATGGTTTTCAATGCTTTTAACTAGTATATTAGTGGCTATTGGAGCTCTAGTATTAGAAGTCAATTTTCAACCTAAATTATGGGTACATGTAATAACTTGGTTTCCTATAATAATTGTTCTTTCAGTAGCTATTCTTAGACCTTTTAAAGCCTTGTTAATATGTATATCAACTGAAAAAAATAACTAAAATAATGAGTAATAAAAAATTATTTTTATCATTAGTATATAGCTCTATAGCTATATTAATATTAGTTTCTTTAGGAATCTGGCAATTAGAAAGACTAAGATGGAAAACTAATATTTTATCTTCAATGAAATTAAGTTTATCAATGCCTCCAATCAAGATATCTAGTGAAATTATAGATAATATTAACAAGTATAGCTATAGACGTATTGCATTAACGGGAAGTTATTTGAACGACAATCATTTTACAATTTATTCAAAAGTGTTAAATAAAAAAGTTGGTAAACATTTAGTTGTTCCTTTTAAAACGCAATATGGCACAATTTTAGTAAATAGAGGCTTTATTCCAAAAGATTTTAACCTCATAAGTGAAATTGAATCAGGACTAGTTACAATAAATGGCATAGTAAAATTTCAACAAAAAATTAATTATTTCACTCCTAAAAATAATATTTATAAAAATGAGTGGTACTACATTAATATTAATGATTCTAGTGATTACCTATCAGCACAATTATTAAATTTTTATATAGTAGAAGAAAACAATATTGAAGAAGAATATCCAGTTGGAAGTCAATACAATATTAATATTCCAAATGATCATTTGCAATATGCAATTACGTGGTTTTCTTTAGCTTTAGCACTAAGTATATTTATGAATATATTTTGGAGAAAAAATGTTTCATAATATGTCTAAAGATAGAATAATTTCATTACTAAAGATATTATCTGGTTTGTTAATTATTGTAATATTTGCCCAAATATCTCTAGGTTCTGCTGTAAGATTGACTGGATCAGGCTTATCTTGTCCAGATTGGCCTTTATGCTACGGGTTATGGTTTCCTGATCAGAAAAAATTATCTGTAATTTCTGAAGTTAATTATGAATTTTACCAAATTATGCTTGAATGGATTCATAGATTTAATGCCGCAATATTTATTGCCCCACTTACATTTTTTGTTTTTATTATAGGCTTTAAATTGCATAATTCAGATATAAATAAAAAGACTCTTTATGCCATATTAGTATTTTTAGCATTACAAGGACTGATGGGGGGATTTACGGTATTCGATCGTAATTCTCCTTGGTCTGTAGCTGTTCATCTAGGTTTAGCATTAATTTTATTATTACTAGTTATAAGAGTCTTTATGCAAAGTCTAAACTTAAATTTTGATATTTCTTTTCCAAATATTAAGCGTAAATTATCTACTTTAATCATCTCTATTATTTTTATAATATTTACTATGTTAATGGGCGCCATTGTTTCAAAAAGTGGGTCCTCTTTAGCTTGTGACATATGGCCACTATGTTCTAATGATAGTTTAAGTATCTTTCAGCATAATAAATTTATACATATTACACACAGGTTTTTAGCTATTATTTCTGCGATATGTATTTATTTTGTCTTTAAGTTTTATAAAGATTCTAGGCAATATAAATTAATTTATATATTACGAAATATGTTAATTACAGTGATAGTATTGCAAATATTAATTGGAGCTACAGTAATATTTACAGAATTAAATATGTATATTGCAATGTTTCATCAATCTTTAGCAGTTATATTATTTATGATGCTTTCTTTTTTATTTTGGTTTACCTTACAAATAAATTATAAGATTAAATATTAAAGATATTTTATTTAATGCATTTTGGGTAAATTAATGAATTATATTTCTACCAGAAATAAATATAATATTTCTGATAATAATTTTAGTAAAATTACTATGGAAGGCCTTGCACCTGATGGAGGTCTATATATACCTGATAATTTTCCATCTTTAACTTCAAAAGAAATATATGAAATGACAAATTTAAGTTATTCAGAATTATTTACTGAAATAATTTATAAATTTTGTGGAAGTTGTGTAAATAAGTCTGACATTTATAAAATTGCAGCAGATGCATATAAAGATTTTGGGAGTGAAGATTTAGCTCCACTAACAAATTATAATGATAATATAAAAATACTAGAACTATACCACGGCCCTACATTAGCTTTTAAAGATTTTGCATTACAGTTTTTAAGTAGAATTTTTAATTTATTTTTAGAGAGAGGTAATAAAAAAATAACTATAATTGGAGCAACCTCAGGAGATACTGGCTCAGCTGCAATTGAAGCTTTTAAAAATAACCCAAGAGCTAATATAATCATAATACATCCTAAAGGTAAAGTTAGTGAATTTCAAAGAAGACAAATGACTACAATAAACGCTAATAATGTTTTTAATGTTGCTTTAGAGGGTAATTTTGATGATTGCCAAGCAGTTGTTAAAAAACTTTTAATTGATAAAGAATTTAATGATAAGCATTGTCTTGCATCAATTAACTCTATTAATTGGGGAAGAGTGTTGGCTCAAGTAGTATATTATTTTTATTCTGTCTTTAAGGTCTTAAAGCATGATAATGGTCAATTTATTAATTTTTCTGTACCAACTGGAAATTTTGGTGATGCCTATGCAGGATATGTTGCTAAAAAAATGGGATTACCAATTAATAAAATTGTAATTGCTACAAACAGTAATGATATTTTATCAAAGTTTTTCCAATCTGGTATTTATAAAGTATCAGAAGTTATTCCTACTTTAAGTCCATCAATGGATATTCAAGTAGCTAGTAATTTTGAAAGACTTTTATTTGAATATCTTAATTTTAATTCAGCTTTAGTAACAGAATATATGACGAAGCTGAATACTCATGGTTCCTTCGAAATAAGTAAAGAAATATTATATGAATTAAATAAGACCTTTATTGGTGTTAGTGTAAATGATGAAATAACAATAGAACGCATTAGAAACTGTTATAGCAAAAAAAATATTGTCATTGATCCTCATACTTCTGTTGGGCTTGAGGCTGCCTGTAGTGCAAATCTAAAAGGTATAAACATCGTATTATCTACGGCGCATCCTGTAAAATTTTCTTCTGCTGTAAATCAAGCAATAGATACTATTCCTAGTTTACCTAATAAGTATAAAAATATTTTTACTTTAAAGGAAAAATATCAATCTATGCCTAATGATATTAATGAGATTAAAAATTTTATATCTATTAACTCAAGTCTATAATTACTTAAAACTAATATTGAGTATCTAATATGAGCAAATATAAATTTAAAGTCATAAAACCTAAATCATTTAAGGGTAACCGACTAAAAAAAATAGCTTATGCTTTTAAAGGCTACTTTCCTCATAATTATATTGAAAGCGATAGAATTATTATACGCCATCCTCGAAGAAGAGATTGGAAATCTTGGGTTAATTTAAGAAGAGAGTCATATAAATTTTTAAATAAATGGGAGCCTTATTGGAATATTGAAGATTGTAATAGAAGTAATTATATGAAGCAACTGAGATCACAAAGGTCAAAAGCTGCATATGATCAAGCATATTCTTTTTTATGTTTTAAAAAAAATAATAAGGAATTAGTAGGTGGAATAAATATTTCTAATATTCAAAGAAGTGTAATGCAAACTTGTAATATTGGTTATTGGTTAGGTGAACCTAATATAAAAAAAGGGTATATGGAAGAGTCTATGCGAAGTATTATTCCGTATATCTTTAAGAACTTAAAAATTAATAGGATTCAAGCATTCACTTTAAATAATAATATTAGCTCAAGAAACCTTTTAGAAAAATTGAATTTTAAACATGAAGGAGTATTAAGAGAAGCAATGAAAATTAATAATGTATGGGAAGACCATATATTATATGCTCTTTTAAATAGTGATGATGGTTAGTTTTTATATTGCCTTATATTTGTATATTATGAAAATAATTTTTTATCCATTATTATATATTTTTCTCACTGCATTTATAAATTTATCTTATGCTCAAGATTATAATATTTTTAAAGAAGAAATGGTTGAAGTAAAATTTATTTCATCCGTTACAAAAGTTCAAAAGGAAAATTTTTATATCGCTTTAGATTTTAATTTACAGCCAGGGTGGAAAATCTATTGGAGACAACCTGGAGATTCAGGTATGCCTCCAAATCTAGATTATAAAAATTCTAAAAATTTAAAATCACTCGATTTAAAATGGCCATTTCCTAAAAAAGAATATGAAGCAGCAAGTTTATTAACAAATATATATAAAGATAATGTAATAATTCCAATTGCAATTACGGTTAAAGATCCTACTAAGCCTCTAAATTTGCAAACAGTTCTTAACTTTCAGGTCTGTAAAGATATATGCATACCATTTCAAACAAATTTGTCACTGCTCCTGGATACAGGAGAATCAAACTATACTAAATATCTCTATAAAATAGAAAGAGCTCTATCAAAAGTACCTATAGATTATAAAAAAGCTGGTATTGATAATATTACAGTTAGTAGGGATTCTGAAAACTCATTACTTTTTGTCTTAGAAAGTTTAGTTGATATTTCAGAAGGTGAGCTTGAAGTATTTTTAGAAAATAATGATGAATATATAAAAATAAATAATATTAAGATTATCGATAATATTAATAATAAAATTTCTGCTAAACTTATATTAGATAGAAGTATAATTCATTTAAATGAATTAGATATAATATTTGTTATAGGGAATTTAGCTGCAAGTATTAAAGATATCAAAATTGAAAAAAGTACTTCTAAAAGTATTTATTTAATATTATTAGCTGCATTAATGGGAGGTTTAATCTTAAACTTTATGCCGTGTGTACTTCCTGTCCTGATATTAAAGATTAATAGAATAATAAGTATTGAAGATAAAAATACTTATAATATAAGATTTAATTTTTTATTAACTATATTGGGTATTATTTCTTCTTTTATATTAGTAGCATTTATAACAGTTTTTATAAAAAATATTACAGGGCAGGTAGGATGGGGAATCCAATTCCAACAGCCTATATTTTTATTTTTTTTAATTTTTATTTTAATTATATTTTCTATGAATTTATTTGGTAAAATACAATTTAATCTACCAAATAAATTTAATACCAATATTAATAAATATTTAGCTAAGAAGAGTAATGGAGTAGCTTTTTTTGAAGGCGCTTTAGCAACTTTATTAGCAACTCCTTGTTCAGCTCCTTTTTTAGGTACAGCTGTAAGTTTTGCATTATCATCAAATTTCTATATTACATTATTAATTTTCATTTTTTTAGGAATAGGGATGTCACTTCCTTATTTTATATTTATATTTTTTCCATCATTAGTAAATTTTCTACCTAAACCTGGAAAATGGATGAATTATTTAAGGTACATACTTGGGCTTGGATTGCTTTTAACTGCTGTATGGTTAAGTTATGTCTGTGTATCTATTATAGGGTTATCTATTTTTAGTTATTTTTTATCATCTCTAGTAGTTTTCTTACTAATTATCTATCGTATATATTTACGAAAAAAGTATCTAATTTTAATACTCATTATACTTTTAGGTAATATATATATATCAAAGAATACTGGTTTTTTAGATTATGATTTTTCTTATAGTGAGCAAGAAGAATGGCTCAAATTTGATAATCAAGAATTACAAGAACTTATTAATCAAGGAAATACAGTATTTGTAGATATTACTGCTGATTGGTGCATCACTTGCAAAGCAAATAAGATATTAGTGTTAAATAGTAAAGAATTTAAAAGCTTAATGAAGTTAAATAAAATAACATTAATGAAAGGTGACTGGACTAAGCCAAATGATGAAATTAATAAATTTTTACAAAAAGCAAATAGATATGGCATTCCATTTAATGCTTTATATAATTCTAATTTCTCTAATGGTTTAGTATATTCAGAAATATTATCATTAAAAGAAATAAGAGAAAGCCTCTTAAAATTGCATATTAGTAATGCAAGATAATTTAAAAATATTTATAGATATATTTGATTATATTTAGTAAAAGTAAGTATTAAAAATTTTAGGAGATTAATATATGACTATTACAGTAGGAAGTGAAATGCCATCAGGCATATTAAGGGGTATGGACTCTAATGGAGTTTATACTATTAAAGTTGATGAATATTTTAAAAATAAAAAAATAGTCTTATTTTCTCTTCCTGGTGCATTTACACCCACATGCTCTGCAAAGCATTTACCGGGTTTTGTAGAATATTCTAATGATATTAAGAATAAAGGTGTAGATGAAATAATATGTATAGCTGTTAATGATCATTTTGTAATGAATGCCTGGGAAAAAGATCAGAATTCAAAAGGCAAGGTTACTTTATTAGCTGATGGAAATGGTGAATATACAGAAGCTATGGGCTTAGCTATGGACAGATCTAATTTTGGTTTAGGTCTTAGAGGTAAAAGGTTTGCTATGATCGCTGAAAATAATGTAATTACTCATTTAGCTGTTGAAGAAGGTGGAGAATTTAATGTTTCAAGCGCTGAAAGTATATTAAAAGTCTTAGGCTAAAATATTTAAAGATCTTTAATTGCCTCTGTAGCAAGTTTATCAGCAATATCATTTTCAATATTACCAGAGTGTCCTTTCACCCAATTCCAGTTTATATTATGCTTTAGCGATAATGAATCTAATTCAACCCAAAGGTCTTTATTTTTAACATCCTTTTTTTGGCTATTTTTCCAATTTTTCTTCTTCCAATTATGAATCCATATTGTAGTCCCGTCTTTTACGTATTTACTATCAGTATATAGATTAATTGTTCGTCCTGCGTCTAAATATTTTAATGCTTTAATAACAGCCGTCATCTCCATTCTATTGTTTGTTGTATTATATTCAGCGCCAGAAAGCTTTTTTATAGAATTTTTATACTTTATTAGAACTCCCCAGCCACCAGGTCCTGGATTGCCTGAACAGGCACCATCAGTCCATATATTAACAATATTTTCATTATGCATAATTAATATTCATTCTTAAATTGTTTGTATCGTTAAAATATAATAGTTTATCAATATATTCATGAGGATTTTTAGTGAAAATTCTTTTTTTATCATAATTACAATCCTTAGCAATAACTCGTGTAAACATAAAACGCATACAATATAATTTACATATAATATTTAATGCTGATATTTCTTCATTTGTAATTTTACGAATGCTGTTGTAGCTTTTTAATAAAACATTTACTTTATTAAAATTTAATACATAAGTATTATCCTGGTTAATGTAAAAACACCAAGATATTATAACTATTGCTAAGTCTGAAATCATATAATTATAGTCAGAAAAATAAAAATCTAGAAAGCCTGTAATTTTATTATCATTATTAAATAAAACATTATCTGGAAAAAGATCGCCGTGAATAATAGCTTTCGGCAAGCCTTTTTCATATAAACTATTATAACTAATTAGCGTATCATTAAATATATCATTTAAGTCAATATCAAGTTTTGAAAAAAATACCTTTTTCTTTTTTATAATATGATTGTAAAAATTAATATCAAAGCGTACTTTAATTTTTTCATTAAATTTATTAGTTATGATATGTAATTTTGCTAAATGAGTTCCAACATTTTTTATATTATGTTGAGAAGTTTCTTTACGAGATTCCCCTTCTATAAAACTAAAAATACAACTTGGCTTTTTATTAATATAATTAACAGTATTATTATATTTATCTAATATAGGCATAGGACAAATAAAGTTATTTTTATTACAAAATGACAACAAGTTCAAAAAAAAATTAATGTTACTACTTACATAGCTATCCTCAAAAATTGTTAAAATATATTTTTTATTTACAGTATTTATAATGTAATTACTATTTTGTATACCATCATATATTGGAGTATAATTTACATAATTTAATATGTTATAATTTAGTAATATGTAATCTATGTTTTTTTTTGATAAATTTGTTACATATGCCATAAATATATAGTACTAGATATAATAATTTTAATAAATTAATTTAACTTAAAGCGTAGGTAAAATCTATGTATATAAAACATTTACTATTATTTATTTTATTTCTATTCACTATGTCTTGCAGTGGGCCTAGTTCTAAAATTATAGAATTACATGAAGAAGTATTTAATGATAAACAAAGTATATTATGTCCTAATATTAGTTTTATTGAAGGCCTTGATAAATTAATAGTAGCTCTTGAAAAGAAGGAAACTTATAAGATAAGATTTCATGAAGTAAAATGGATATGTTATACTAAACTTTCTGAAGATAGAAACCAAACTGATAATATTGATTTATCTGTTAGTTTTAAAGTAGATTATATTGATGATATAAATAATTACAAAGCAGAAAAATTTACCTTCATAGTAGCTTTATTAAATAAAAATAACGAAATAATTAGTAAGAAAAAATTTAGTCGGTCCTTTTTGAACAACTCTAAGTCAGAAATAATCTCTAATAATGATACTTTAATTAATATCAAAGTCAATAATAGTAATGATGCAATATATGATCATAGATTATTATTAGGGTTTATGAAAAACTAAAAAATATTATGATTTTATAGCCTTAGGTATGTTGCTTATAAAATTCTCATAAATTGTATCTGATTTTGTATCTTTGAATTCATTTTTAGCAATCTCTTCAACTGTACTTAAAGTTATAATAGCTATTTTATTTTTAATAAGGCTAGTAGCTTCAGTATGTAAGTACTGTATCTCGCGATCTGCAGTAATATTTTTTCTTTTTAATTCATCTGAAATTTTATCTGCATAGATACTTGCATTTTTTTCAGCAATTTCTTTTTGTTTATTTATTAAACTATTCACTTCATTTTTATGATCAGTTAGGGCTTGTTGACTATCTTTTAGTAACTGCTTAGCTTCTGTTAGAGTTGCTTCAGCACTACTAATCTTATCCTTAATAACATTCGATCTATTATCTAAAGCAGTGTTGGCTGCATTAGTAGCTTTTTTGCTAACTAAGATAATAAAAAGTATAAATGCTATTAGTACCCAAAACTTTTCATCTAGTGTAATTCCTAAAAAACTCTTATAACTCATACCTTCAGCAGAAAATGCTGGTTGTGATATTAATATGAATATAAATACTGAATAGTAACTTTTAAATGGTAACTTAATCATTATTATAGCTCTCAGAATATTTATGAATAATACTTTTCATATTATTAGTATCTGGTTTTACATAGTAGATTTTTTCAATAATTTTTTCTACTGCTTCACTTGAAATCATCTCTATATTTTTATTAAAAAGTTCAACCTCATTATCAAGTTTTATTTTTTCTTCTTCAATTTTCTTGTTAATATTTTCTTGGCACTCTTCTAATTTAATTTCTGCCTCATGAATACTTTTTTGATTTATTTCATTAACTAGAATTTTGATTTTACTATTTGTATCTTCAATTGCCTCTTGATGTTCTTTATTAATTCTTTCAATTTGCTCTTTTATTTCCTCTGCCTTTTCTAAATCATTCACTATTTTTAAGTCTCTATTTGAAATTATTTCAGTTATTCTTGGAAGTGCAACATATTTCATTGAAAAATAGAGTGTAGTAAATATTATTACTAACCAGACTAATTGAGGCATAAAATCAGGAATAACCATTTGAGGCATTCCTGAACCTTCAGCACCCATAGAAGGAGAAACGATAAATGCTATATTAAATAATACTAATATTATGTATATAAGTTTATTAAACATTTTGTTTTTAACCTTCTAAGTATTTAATTGAAATTTTTATTATTAACTAAACATAATTAGGAACGCCATAACTAACGCATAAAGTGCTACAGCTTCTGTTAAAGCAAATCCTAGTAAAACGTTACCAAATACTTTTGATGCTGCTCCAGGGTTTCTCATAGATCCAGCAACATATTGTCCAAATATATTACCTATACCTACTCCTGCTCCTGCTACACCAATAGTAGCTAATCCTGCTCCTATTAATTTTGCTGCTTCAATATCCATATTTTATCTCCTTTTTTTTTAATGTTCTGGGTGAAATGAATCGCTTAAATATAAGCATGTTAAAACTGCAAACACATAAGCTTGCAAAAATGCAATTAATGTCTCTAAAATATATAGTAAAACTATAAATAAAAATGGTGCAATACCAAAAATTCCTAAAGCCACTACGAAACCTGCAAATACCTTTATCATAGTATGTCCAGCCATCATATTAGCAGCTAGTCTAACTGCAAGACTTATAGGTCTAGATATATATGAAACAATTTCTATCGGCACTAATAAAGGAGCTAAAAAAATCGGAACTCCCTTAGGCAGAAAAAGCCTCAAATATTTATGACCATGAAGAATAAAGCCTAAAACTGTAGCTAAAAGAAAGATTCCAAAGGCTAGAGCAAAAGTTACAATTATATGACTAGTAACAGTAAAACTATAAGGAATTAGGCCTAACATATTACATAATAAAATAAACATAAATAAAGAGTAAACTAAAGGGAAAAATCTCACTCCTTCTTTCCCTAGATTATCTTTAGTTGTATTATAAATCATTTCATAGCTCATTTCAGCTAAAGATTGAAGTCTCCCTGGAATTACAGATTTTTTCTTCGTAGAATATATTAAAAATATATTTAATATAACTAAAACAGCTATCATCATTAATGATGAATTTGTAAGGGAAACATCTATATTCCCGATCTTCATCTCAAAGATTCTATGTATTGTAAACTGGTCTAATGGAGAGTGTTTTTCTGACAATTTAAATCCTTATAATATACTTAAAAAATTAATAATATGTTATTCAATATTTTGCAAATTTTTTTGAAGATTTATATGAAGTGTAGATACCCGAAATAAATCCAATAATCAAAAATAATATTAAAAATAGTGGTTTTGAGTTAAAAAAATAGTCTAATGACCAACCTATAGAACCTCCTACTATAATATTTGCAAACAATTCTGAAACAATTTTAAATGCATGAGCAAAACCTGTAACTTTTTTATTTGTTTTATTAAAATCCTCACTAATTTTTTCTGCTTTAATACTATCTATCTTTTTAGATAAAGTATTTAAAGAATCATTTAAATCATTTACTTTTTTTTTCTTGGTCATTATAAAAACCTCTAAAAAATCATGATTTTTGCAAAACATAAAGTATACATACATTACTGTCAAGAATGCTAAATAAATATAATAAATAAGTAAATTTACCCAGCATTTTCAAACTTTTCTGCTTCTTTTAAAGATACAGAAACTAGTTGAGAAACTCCTGGTTCTTGCATGGTAACGCCGTATAATCTATGCATTCTTGCCATAGTTAATCTATTATGGCTAACAACTAAAAATCTAGTTTTTGATTTTTCTGAAATCGATTCGATTAAATCTAAAAATCGATCAACATTTGATTCATCTAATGGTGCATCTACCTCATCTAGTATACAGATTGGTGAAGGTTTTGTTAAAAAAACTGAAAAAATTAGTGCCATAGCTGTTAAAGCCTGCTCTCCACCTGATAATAGACTCATTTGCTGTAATTTTTTACCTGGAGGAGAAGCCATTAGTTCTAGTCCAGAATCTAAAGGATTTTCTGATTCAGTAAGAGCTAAGTATGCTTCTCCTCCTCCAAAAAGTTCTGTAAATAATATTTTAAAGTTTTTATTAACATTAGTAAAAGCCTCCATTAGCCTAATTTTAGCCTCTTTGTTTATTGACCTTATACTCGTTCTCAACTTGCTGACTGCATTTACTAAATCTTCTTTTTCATTTTGAATTTCTTTTAGTTTATCTATAAGTTTTTCTGAATCTTCTTCAGCAACTAAATTTACTGGACCGATTCTTTCTCTCTGTAGCAGTAATTTTTCTAAAATTAGATTAGATTCTTCTAAATTAGGAATATCTTCATTAATTTCTATTAATTTAGGAAAATCTTTTGGGTATATATTAAGCTTCTCATATATTGTATTCTTATCATCTTCTTGTTTTTCAGTAGCTTGTTGAAGCAATCCTTCAAGTCTAGCTTTATTTTCTCTTTGCTGAATTAATTCTTCATTAAGAGTTTTTAACTCATTACTAATTTCTTTATTACTACTTTCTTTTATAGATAATTTATTTTCCACATTAACCAGTTTTTGTTTAATTTTATCCATTTGACTGAAAATATTAGACTTATTATCTTTTATTTTTTGGGGCTTTATTTTTATATCTTTTATATTTTTTTCTATTTCTAATTTTCTTTCTCTTAACGTATTTAACCTTTGTGAAATATTATCTATTTGTAGAAATAATCTAGTTTTTTCGTTTGTAAGCTGAACTATTTGCTGTTCGATATTCTGAATAAAACTTAATTCTTTTTGGTAGCTAGATATTTGGTCAGTTAAATTATCTTTTTTATCTTTATTAGCTAAAGAAATTTTTTCAATATCATTTATTAAAATATTTTCTTTAACTAAAGATCTTTCTTTTTCTTTAAATTCATCAAGGGCTTCTAAAGTCATCTTAATTGTTTGTTTAACTTTTTCTATAGATGATTCTAGAATTGCAGTTTTTGTTCTTTCTTCGCTAGTATTTTCAATGTATGTGGAAAGATCAATTTGAGCTTGTTCAATATCATTTCGTAAATTTATTTTTTTTTCATTTATATTTAACTGTGAATTATTATGTTCTTTTATACTTTTTTCTACACTTTGAATTTTAATTTCAATTTTTTCAATATCTTTTTTTTGTTTATCTATACTTACAAGTGTATTTTTTATTTTATGATTAATTTCTATAAGGTTAGTCTTATTTTGTAGTATTTGATTTGCAGGTGTTTTAGCTACTTCATTATGTGTGTAGCCATCCCAACGCCATAAACCTCCATTTTTTGTAACTAATTGTTGGCCAGGCTTAAGTTTATGTTGAAGCCTATCACCTTCTAAAGTTGATGTTACAATTCCAGTTAACTTCAATATATTTAATACTTCTGGTACTCCTGTAGCATATTTAGATAAATTATTTATACCCTCAGGTAGTTTAAACAATGTTTCTTGTAAAATACTTCTCCATTCTATAGACGATTTTTCTAAAGAAGCCTTTAAACCATGACCTAAACAAGCTTCAATTGCTTTTTCATATCCTTTAGGAAATTTTAAAGCATTTATAACAATATTTTCTTCATCACTTTCAAATAATCTTGTCAAAATATTTTTAGATGCATTAAGTTGCTCAAGACTTCTATAACTATTTTGTAAGCTTATATTTTGTCTATTTATATCATTCTGATAATTTTTTATTTGGTCACTTAAGTTATTCTCATTTTTGCGTATATTTTGTTCTTCAGAGTCTAGTTTTAGTAAGTTATTTTTTGATTTTTCTATCATTTTTATATAAAGATTTTTATTATCTTGGTTTATATTTGATTCACTAAGCATATTTAATTCATTTTGAATGTTTTTTAGATAAGCTATATTTTCTTCTTTTTGTAATTCTAGTTTTTTAATTTCATTTTTAAAATTATCTCTTTGAGAAATATTGAGATTAAGTTTTCTTTCAGCTTCTTTTAGGTTTGCTAAAATAGAATTTTCTTCATTTTTAGCATTTTCAAGGCTTTTATTAATTTTATCGAGGTTAGACTTAGAATCATTATTATTTAATTTTTCTATTTCTGCTGATATTCTATCTGCTTGTATTTTTAATTCTTTAAGTAATTTTGTTTCACCCAAAATTTCTGTTTCTATATAGATTGCATTATTTTTTTGATTATTTTGTTCTACTAATAAGTTTTCTTCTTCATTAATGAGTACATTATATTCTACTTGTAGTTTATTTAATAAATTTAAATAATTTTGGTTTTCTGACCTTAAAAAAGGAAGATCGTTATCTATCTCTTGTTTAGTAAGATCTTTTTTCAATATTTTTCTAGTAATTTCACTTACTTTATCAGTGTATATTTGCAACTCTTCTTTATTTTTTTTTATATATTGAATAGAATTATTCCAGCGCTGATAGAAAATTATTGCTTCAGTTTTTCTAATATTTTCAGAAATATTTTTATATCTTTTAGCTTGGTTAGATTGCCTTGATAATTCTTTTAGTCTCAACTGATCATTAGAAATTATTTCTTCAAGTTTTTCTAAATTAGCTTCTGTAGATTTCAATTTTAATTCAGTTTCATGCTTTCTAGCATGAATTCCAGATATACCTGCTGCTTCTTCTAAAATTTGTCTCCTATCTATCGCTTTAGAGTTTATTATTTTTCCTACTTGTCCTTGGTCTACTATAGCATTTGATCTAGAGCCAATAGCTAAATCTGCAAATAAGATTTGAACATCTCTTTGTCTGACTTCTTTATTATTTATTGCATAGGTTGACCCTTCATCTTTTCCAATTTTTCTGGAGACTTCTATTTCATCATTGTTTTTATATGATTGTAATAAATCACCACCATCTTCAATAGTTAATATAACTTCAGCAGAGTTACGAGAAGCTCTTCCTTTTGTCCCAGCAAATATTAAATCATTCATCTCTCCTGCTCTAAGTCTAGAAGGGCCAGCCTCGCCCATATTCCACTTAATTGCTTCAACAATATTAGATTTGCCACATCCGTTGGGTCCTACTAAGCCTGTGAGACCTCCTTTGATATCCAATATAGTAGTATCAACAAAAGATTTAAAGCCAGTGATTTTAAGTTTAGTAAATTTCATTAGAAGCCATAAATATTAGAATAATACTATATATTGTATGATATTATCTTTAATATACAAAATATTCTTTTCACTTATTTTAATTTATTCTACTAGTTCTTTTAATTTTTTTATATCAAACTTACCTTCTACTTTTATTCCGTTTACAAAGAAAGTTGGTGTAGCCTCAACACCTTTGATATCAATAGCATACTTTCTTCCTGCTAGTAATGATTTCCATCTATCTTGGTTAGCTTCATTTTCTTCCAGACAAGATAATATACGTGATTTATCTAATCCTAAAGGTGCCAAAATCTTATTAATTGCTTCTAAGAGATTATCGGCCTGAGTCCACTCTGTTTGTTTTTGAAAAAGCCTGTTTAATACTGGAAAAAATTGTTCATTATTCATACATTGAGTGATCATAGAGCCAATCATTGCTCCTCTATCAAGTGGAAAATCGTAAAAAACTAATTTTGCTTTTCCTGTATCAATATATTCTTTTTTAATTTTATCTAACGCATTAATATGAAAACTTGCACAGTGTCCACAGGACATAGATGCGTACTCTTCAATTATTATTTGAGCTGATTCATTTCCTAGTATTCTTCCTGGCAGCTGTTTGGCAGTATCTTCAGAAAATGACGATATAGGTAATATCATAGCTAAGAAAACTATTATACTGATTAATCTTTTCATTTTTGGGCTCCTTAATTTTATTTATCTATATTTGAGAAAAAAGATTTAGAAAAGTTAATTAATTTCTTTTTTAAATTTTCATCATTTACCTTATTTAAAATACTATGTAGTTCTTCTTTATTCTTTTTAGATATGGCATTTTTTTTTATTTTTACAGCTTTATTTTTATTTTTAATATTTCCCTGTTTTATACGAATACTTTTAACAGCAGGATAACCCATCATTATTGTGATTCTTTCAATAATTTTTGGGATATGATATTGAAACTCTAAAGCATGTGAACTTTCGCATTTTATAGTAAGTAACTTATTATGCGTCAATGATTCTGGAATAGTATATATACTGATTTCATCTCCAACTATATCTTTCCAGTTTGTTATGACCTTATGTTCTTTAAAACCTCTTTTTTTAAAAATATCTTTAGTTATATTTCTTGATATAATACTTATTCTTTTTGGACTATTTGTTTTTCTTAAATTCATAACTATACTTTCTAAGTAAAGATTATTTTAATATAATTATGAAAGATCTCATCATTGGATACAAACAAAATAATTTTAAAATGGTATGATAAAGAAAAAAGAAATTTGCCTTGGAGGGAGTCAGATAAAAATATTATTGATACTTATAAAGTTTGGATAAGTGAAATTATGCTTCAGCAAACAACTGTTTCAGTAGTTATTCCATATTTTCAAAGGTTTATTTTGCGATTTCCTGATATAAATATTTTAGCTAAAGCTAAAATAGAAGATGTATTAACCTATTGGGCGGGTTTAGGTTACTATTCAAGAGCAAGAAATCTTCATAAATGTGCTAAAAATATAGTTGAAAATTTTAATAGTATTTTTCCAGAACAATATGAAACTTTAATAAAGCTTCCAGGTATTGGAGATTATACTGCATCTGCTATTTGTGCTATCGCATATAATCAGTATGAAGTTGCTGTGGATGTAAATGTTAAAAGGGTTATTTCAAGAATTAATAATAAACAAAATTTAAGTAATATTGAGATTAAAAAACTTGCGAAAAAAATATTATCTCTTGAAAGGCCAGGAGATTTTAATGAGGCTATTATGGATTTAGGCTCAAAAATCTGTAAGGCTAAAGACCCTAAATGCACAATTTGCCCATTAAATAAAATTTGTAGAGTTTTTAAATATAATAAAAAAGCTTTATTGAATATTAATAGTAAAAATATTTTTAAGAAAAAAATAATAAAATACGGTAATTGCTATGTTATTGGAAGAGAGAAAGATAATAAGTTATTTTTTGTAAGAAGACCAAATAAAGGCCTTCTTGGAGGCATGTTATCTTTTCCATCATCATTATGGGTTGAAGATAAAAACAATATACCAAATGATAATATTTTTAAAAATTTTATTCTTCATAAAAATATAAAAAATTGTGTTAATCACACTTTTAGCCATTTTAAATTAATTCTTAATATTTATGAAATTAATATAGATGAAGAAATTAATATAGAAGGAGATTGGATTAAATGCGAGGATGCTATATACCAGTTGCCTTCTTTGATGAAGAAGGTTGCTAGTATAATTTAATTACTTTGTTTATTTTTATTGTTTCTGATTTTTTCTCGAAGTTTGTTGATAGATACTAGTTCACCATTTTTTTCATAATGCCAGTACTGCCAACCATTACATGCATTATGCCCTTGAAGTTTTGCTCCAACAGTATGAATGGATCCTTCAAACTTTTTATCAGCAAATAAACTTCCATCAGCTCTAATTATGGCATTATGTTTTTTATTTATATCATGAAGCTTGCTGCCAATTTTTAACATCCCATTATCTAGTAAATTACCAAAAGGAATTTTAATTTCAGTTTTAAGATTTTTAGTAATAGTAAGTTCATTATTATTAAGTGTTTTAGTATTTTTTATTCTATTCTTAGCATACTTCATATATTCTTTATTTTCTTCTATTCCTATAATTATTCTTCCTAGTCTTTTAGCAACTACACCAGTTGAACCTGTTCCAAGAAAGGGATCTAAAATAGTATCTCCTTTCTTAGTAGAAGAGATTATAATTCTATTAAGTAAAGATTCAGGTTTTTGAGTGGGATGTAAAGTCTTTCCTAATTTTTTTACTCTTTCATTTCCAGAGCAAATTGGTAAAGTCCTATCAGAACGCATTTGTTTATCTTCATTTGCTACTTTCATAGCTTTATAATTGAATGTATATTTTGATTTTTTACTCTTACTAGCCCAAATTATAGTTTCATGAGCATTAGTGAACCTATTTCCTTTAAAATTAGGCATAGGGTTAGTTTTATTCCATATTATATCATTCAGAATCCAAAAGCCTAAATTTTGAATTATAGATCCTACTCTAAAAATATTATGATAGGAACCTATTACCCATATTGTTCCATCATCTTTTAATACTCTTTTACATTGAGATAGCCATTTTGTTGTAAATTCATCATAAGCTTCAAAACTATTAAACTTATCCCAACTATGATTTACTCCTTTTACATTCGTTTGATCAGGTCTCAGTAAAGCTTTAGATAATTGAAGATTATATGGTGGATCTGCAAATATCATATCTACGGAATTATCTTTAATTTTAGAGATTTCTTTTATACAGTCGCCTGCTAATAGCTTTTCCATCATGGTTGCTTTACCTTAAATACACATAAATATTTATTTTTATCTAAATAACTTAAAAGATTTTCTATGATACTTTGTTAATCCATTTAACTCTATTATTTTATAATGTTCCTTTGTACCATAGCCAGAATTATTTTTAAAATTATATTTTGGATATATAATTCCTATTTCTTTCATAATATTATCTCTATATTGTTTTGCTATGATAGAAGCCGCTGCTATTGAAACACTTTTAGAATCACCTTTAATTATATTCTCAGTTTTACAAGTAATTACTGGAGAATAAGGACCATCTATTAGAGCAAGTCCAGTAGACATTTTCAAATTTTCATATGCTCGCTTCATTGCTAATAAACTTGCATTTAATATATTCATCTCATCTATTTCTATATTGCTAGCCTCACCAATTGCTATCTCAATTGCTGTTTTTTTTAAAATATTACTAATTTCTTCTCTTTTAATTTTAGTTAACTTTTTTGAGTCATTTATCCCGGATGGTATTAGTTTAAAATCTATAATTATAGCTGCAGCTACAACTGGACCAGCTAAACATCCTCTTCCTACCTCATCAATTCCACATATATATCCTTTAATGTTATTTATATATGAGTTCTCTATTTCAAGATCAGGTTTAATATTACCCATTTATAAAACTTACTTTGTCTCTCTATACCATGATAAGAAAAGAAGAATTAAACTAAATATCAGAATAAAATACCAAGGAGTTAAAGAAGACTGTTGAATATTTTTAACATAATATTTTTCATTTTTTATTAATTG